>JAQGIX010000005.1 GCA_028290925.1 Phenylobacterium sp.
CGCGGGTGCAAGCTGCTGGTAGGGGCCGACGCCCGCCTGGCGGCCCGCCTGGGGGCCGACGGGGTGCATCTGCCCGAGCGCCTGGCGGCCCGGAGCCGCGGGCTGAAGCAGGCCCGGCCCGGCTGGATCGTCACCTGCGCCGCCCATTCGCTCGCCGCGGCGCGCCGGGCGCGGGCGGCCGGGGCCGATGCGGCGGTGGTTTCGGCGGTCTTCCCGAGCGACAGCCCCTCGGCCGGGGCGGCGCTTGGCCCGCTGCGGGTGGCGTGGCTGGTGCGCCAGGCGGGACTGCCGGTCTATGGGCTGGGGGGGATCAACAACAAAACGGCCCGCCGTCTCAAGGACGCGGGCCTGGTCGGACTCGCCGCCGTTGATGGTCTTAGAACTTGAACTGGGTCTCGAGGCGCACCCGCGGCTGGCCGCCGTCGGGGGTCAGCTTCTTCGGACCCGGCTGCAGCTGCTGGTCGCCCAGGGCCACCGCGCCGCCGACCCGCAGGGACGGGGTGATCCGGTAGTAGGCGCCGGCCTGGACGTCGTTCCAGGTGCTCTCGCGGGTGTCGGGCTGCTGCAGGTTGAGGGTGACGCCCCAACGGCCGCGGCGGGCGTCCAGATTCACCGCCTTGGGCCCGGCGACCGGGCTCGAGACCAGGTCCGGCCGCACGGTGAAATCCATGCCCTTGGCCGGGGCGTCCGCCGCTTGCGCAGCGCCAGCCGCGCCGCCCAGAAGGGCGGCGGCGCCGAGGACGACCGCGATGTGGCGAGCCTGCATGCTCAAGTACTTAGTCCCTCATGACCAAGATTGCAGCCTGGCACGTGTCATTCGGCCGCATAGTCGAGCTCGATTACAGACCGATCCGCCGCAGGGTCAACCGGCACAAACGCCGCAAGGTCCGCATTAACCCATAAGCTCGGCCGCTGTGGCGGATGGGTCACGCGATTCCTGTTTGGCCTCAGCGAGGGCGTTGTTATAGAGGGCCCGGCGCGGGGCGGCGCCGGGGCGCTCAAAGACACGGGCCGCCGCGGAAAATCATTTGGAGACGGATGCATATGCCGTTTGTGCGCGGAGTTTGGATGCGGCGTGTTCCGGCCGCGGCGGGGGTCATCGCCGCCATGGGGCTGGCCGCCTGCTCGACCCCACACCTGTTCGGCTCGCGGGGGAACGCGCCCAATCCGGCGGCCGCGGCCTCGGTGTCGGTGAACGGCTACCTGTGGCGCGCCTCGCTCGACACCTTGTCGTTCATGCCGCTGGCTTCGGCCGATCCCTACGGCGGGGTGATCATCACCGACTGGTACGTCAATCCGGAGAAGCCGGACGAGCGCTTCAAGTGCACCGTCTACATCCTGGACGCCCGCCTGCGCGCCGACGGCCTGAACGTCACGGTGTTCAAGCAGGCCAAGGACGCTGGCGGCAATTGGGTGGATGCGCCCACGGCCTCCCAGACCGAGACCGACCTGGAAAACGCCATCCTGACGCGCGCCAGGCAGCTTCGACTTTCGAACATCAAGGGCTGAGATGCTCCCCTTCAGGGGGAGCTGTCGCGAAGCGACTGAGGGGGTTGAAGGGCTTAGGCGTCCGACGCTCGTGGGCTGCAACCCCCTCCGGCCCTCTGGGCCACGTCCCCCTGAGGGGGAGGATCGGTCTCCTTCGACGGTCGCCGTGTTCTGAATCAGGCGGTTGACCGGACTCCCCCATCCAGTCCAAAGGCCGCCTGTCATGGCCCGCTACAATCCCAAGGAAACCGAGCCCAAATGGCGCCAGGCCTGGGCTGACGCCGACGCCTTCAAGGCGACGGTCGATCCCTCGCGCCCCAAGTACTACGTGCTGGAGATGTTCCCCTATCCGTCGGGGCGGCTGCACATGGGCCATGTGCGCAACTATTCACTCGGCGACGTCGTCGCCCGGTTCAAGCGCGCCCGCGGCTTCTCGGTGCTGCATCCGATGGGCTGGGACGCCTTCGGCCTGCCCGCCGAGAACGCCGCCATGGAGCGCGGCGTCGATCCCCGGGCCTGGACCTACGACAACATCGAGCGGATGCGCGTCGAGCTGAAGCAGCTGGGCCTGGCCGTCGACTGGAGCCGCGAATTCGCCACCTGCGACGTCGAGTACTATGGCCAGCAGCAGGCCCTGTTCCTGGAGCTCTATCTGCGCGGCCTGGTCTATCGCCGCGAAGCCACGGTGAACTGGGATCCGGTCGACCAGACCGTGCTGGCCAACGAGCAGGTGGTGGACGGCCGCGGCTGGCGCTCCGGCGCGATGGTCGAGAAGCGCAAGCTCGCCCAGTGGTTCCTGCGGATCACCGACTACGCCGATCAGCTGGTGGACGACCTGCAGACCCTCGACCGCTGGCCCGAGAAAGTCCGGGTCATGCAGGAGAACTGGATCGGCCGGTCCAAGGGATTGAGATTCGCGTTCCACTTCGCGGGCGGGCCGCCGGAGGGCTTCGACGCCGGGCTGGAGGTCTACACCACCCGGCCGGACACCCTGTATGGGGCGAGCTTCGTGGGCGTCGCCCCGGACCATCCGCTGGCCGAGCTGGCGGCGAGGTCCGACCCCAAGGCCGCCGCCTTCATCGAGAAGTGCCGCCACGGCGCGGTCTCCGAGGCGGAGATCGAGACCCAGGAGAAGGAAGGCTACGACACCGGCCTGCGCGTAAAGCACCCGTTCGACCCGAACTGGGAGCTGCCGGTGTGGATCGCCAACTTCATCCTGATGGACTACGGCACGGGCGCGATCTTCGCCTGCCCGGCGCACGACCAGCGCGACCTGGACTTCGCCCACAAGTACCAACTGCCCGTCCGCCCGGTGGTGCTGCCGCCGGGCGCCGACCCGGCCGCCTGCGAGGTCGGCGACGAGGCCTATGTCGGGCCGGGGACCATCTTCAACTCGGGCTTCCTGGACGGCCTGGACGTGGAGACCGCCAAGGCCAGGGCGATCGAGCGCATCGAGGGCCAGGGCCAGGGTGAAGGCGCCACCGTCTTCCGCCTGCGCGACTGGGGCGTCGCCCGCCAGCGCGGCTGGGGCTGCCCGATCCCCGTTGTGCATTGCGCCAAATGCGGCGCGGTCCCGCTGCCGAAGAGCGCCCTGCCCGTGGAGCTGCCGGCGGACCTGGACTTCGGCCGGCCCGGTAACGCGCTGGCCCGCCACCCGACCTGGAAGCACACCACCTGCCCCGACTGCGGGGGACCTGCTGAGCGCGAGACCGACACCCTGGACACCTTCGTGGACAGTTCCTGGTACTTCGCCCGCTTCACCGACCCGACCTCGCCCGAGCCGATCGACAAGGCGGCCGCCGACTACTGGATGCCGGTCGACCAGTACATCGGCGGCGTCGAGCACGCGGTGCTGCACCTGCTCTACGCCCGGTTCGTCACCAAGGCCCTGGCCGACGAGGGCCGCCTTTCGGTGCGCGAGCCGTTCGCCGGGTTGTTCACCCAAGGCATGGTCACCCACGAGACCTACCGCCGCCAGAGCGGCGAGTGGCTGGAGCCGGCCGAGGTGGAGATCGTCGCCGAGGGCAAGACCCGGCGGGCCAAGCTGGCCGACAGCGGCGAGCCGGTGGTGATCGGCGACGTCGAGAAGATGTCGAAGTCCAAGAAGAACACCGTGGCGCCGGAGGAGATCTTCGACGTCTACGGCGTCGACGCCGCGCGGCTGTTCGTGCTCTCCGACAGCCCGCCGGAGCGCGACGTGCAGTGGACCAGCGGCGGCGTCCAGGGCGCCTGGCGCTTCGTCAACCGCGTCTGGGAGGAGTTCGACAGCCAGCCCGCCGAAGGCGAGCCGCACAGCGGGGCCGCGGTCGGCGACGACGCGGGCGCGCTGGCCATCCGCCGCGCCGCCCACCGCACGGTGAAGGCGGTGACCGAGGCGATCGAGACCTTCCACTTCAACTCCGGCATCGCCCGGCTCTACGAGTTCCTGAACCTGCTGAAGGGCCATCCGGCCAAGACCGCCTCGCCCGGCGTGCTGGCGGCCCGCCAGGAGGGCCTGTCGGCCTTCGCCCGGCTGATCGGCCCGTTCACCCCGCACCTGGCGGAGGAGTGCTGGTCGCGGATCGGCGGACAGGGCATGGTGGTGGCCGCCGACTGGCCGGCCTACGACCCTGCGCTGACCGAAGACGCCAGCAAGGTCCTGCCCGTGCAGGTCAACGGCAAGCGGCGGGGCGAGATCACCGCGCCGGCCGGGGCCGAACCGGCCGAGGTGGAGAAGATCGTGCTTGACGACCCAGAGATCGCACGGCGCCTTGAGGGCCTGACCATTCGCAAGGTGATCGTGGTGAAGGATCGCATCGTCAACATCGTGGCCGCCTGATGAAACGCCTCGCGCCCCTGGCCGCCCTCGCCCTAGCCGCCGCCCTCGCGGGCTGCGGCTTCGCGCCGCTCTACGGCCAGCCCGGCGTGGTGAGCAGCCTCGCCGCCATCGACGTCCAGGCCCCGCCCGGCCGCACCGGCTTCCTGATCCGCCAGCATCTGGACGACGCGTTCGCCAAGGACCGCTCGGCCAAGCCCGCCTATCACATGCAGCTGGCGCTGGCGGAATCCCGCTACCCGCGCGGCGTCCGCGTCGACAACGTGGCCACCCGCTACGAATACGTGCTCACCGCCACCTATTCGCTGACCGCCGTGCCCTCGGGCGCGCTGGCCAAGCGCGGCACGATCCGGGTCGAGCTGACCTACGATTCCGCCGACCAGCCCTACGCCTCGGTGGCCTCCCAGCAGGACGCGCAGGACCGCGCCGCGCAAGAGGCCGCCCACCGCATCCAGCTGGAGCTGGCCGCCTGGCTGGCCGAGGGCGCGCGGCCGCCGGGAGTGAAGCCCGGTTAAGACGGGCGCGGGGGCATGATCCTCAGCAAACGCCCGGATATCGAGCGCTTCCTGAAGGCGCCGGATCCGAAGGTCCGCGCCGCGGTGATCTACGGCCGCGACCTGGGGGTGGTCCGCGACCGCGGCCGCGAGCTGGCGGCGAAGATCGCCAAGAACCCCGACGATCCCTTCGACGTCGCCCAGCTCACCGACGGCGACCTGGACGCCGATCCCGGCCGGCTGGAGGGCGAGCTTTCCGCCCAGTCGCTGATGGGCGGCCGCCGGCTGGTGCGCCTGCGGCTGACCTCCGACAAGGTCGGGCCTGACAGGACGGCCGCCGAGGCCCTGGCCCGCCATGCCGCCGGCGAGCTCAATCCCGACGCCTTCCTGATCGTCGAGGCCGGCGCGCTGGGCCGCGACTCGGCGCTGCGCAAGACCGCCGAGAAGGCCGAGGGCGCCGCCGTCATCCCCTGCTACGAGGACGAGCCGGGCGACGTGGCGCGCCTAGCCCGCGAGCTGCTGGCCAAGGACAATGTGGGCCTCACCTCGGACGCCCTGGCCTTGCTGGTCGCGCGCCTGCCCAAGGAGCGCGGCGTCGCCCGCCAGGAGCTGGAGCGGCTCGCCCTCTTCCTCGGCCCCGGCTCCGGGACCACCGCCGGCCCCGCCGACCTGGAGGACTTCTTCGGCGTCGAGCCCGAGGCCTCCCTGGCCGACGCCGCCGCCGACGCTTTTGGGGCCCGCCTCGCCGAGGCGCAGGCCGGCCTG
>JAQGIX010000008.1 GCA_028290925.1 Phenylobacterium sp.
CCTGAAACCATCCAGTTGGCCGCCGCCACCAGCCCGCCGGAGCAGCTCTCCGCAGTCACGATCCCCAGCGAGCGCTCGCGGGCCTCGTCCACCAGCAGGCGGGCGAGGGTGACGATCTCCAGCGGAAACATGCGGACGCGACCTCTTAACGGCTCATAAGCTCGGGCACGCGAGATCAGAGCATCGGTCCCGCCTCAGCATCAAGGCGATTCGCGTATGACTTCCGCCGCCGCTTCCGCGACCCCCGCCGTGCGCCTGCCGCCCGCGTTGTTCGCCGTCACCGTCTTCGCCAGCGCCGCCCTGGTGTTCATGGTCGAGCCCATGGTCGCCAAGCTGGTCCTGCCGCGGCTCGGCGGCAGCCCATCGGTGTGGAACACCAGCCTGGCCTTCTTCCAGATCGCCCTCTTGGCCGGCTACGGCTACGCCCACGCGCTGCAGCGCATCCCCGGCGTCAGGACCCAGGCGATCGTCCATCTCAGCGCCGTGGCGCTGGCGGCGCTCGCCCTGCCGCTCCGCATCCACGAGCTGTTCGGCCCGCCGTCCTCGGACCATCCGGCGCTCTGGCTGCTGGGCGTGCTGCTGGCCTCCATCGGCGCGCCGTTCGCCGTCCTTTCCGCCACCGCGCCCCTGGTGCAGGCGTGGCATGCGCGCACCGTCGCGGCGGAGGCGGGGAGGGGCCCTTACGTCCTCTACGCCGCCAGCAATCTCGGCAGCCTCATCGCGCTGCTCGCCTATCCGATCATCGTCGAGCCCACCATCACCCTGAAGGCCCAGACCCTGGGCTGGAGCCTGGGCTACGGCGCCTTCGGCCTGCTGCTGGCGAGCCTCGCCGTGGTGTGCGCCCGGGCGCCGGACATCACCGGGCCGCCGCACGTGGACGCCACGGCGGCGCCGGTCAGCTGGCGCCGGCGGCTGCAGTGGGTGGCGCTGGCGGCGATCCCCTCCAGCCTGATGCTCGGCGTCACCACCCACCTGACCACCGACGTCGCCTCCGCGCCGTTCCTGTGGGTCGCCCCGCTGGCGCTCTACCTGCTCACCTTCGTCATCGCCTTCCAGGCGAGGCCCGCCGTCTCACCCTGGCTGACCCTGACCTTCCAGGCGGCCGCGGTCGCCGCCTGCGCCACCCTGCTGCCGTTCCGGTTGACCGCCTTCCCGCTGCAGCTGCTGGTGCACCTCTCGGCCTTCTTTTTCACCGCCCTGATGTGCCACCAAGCCCTGGTCGCGCGGCGTCCGGCGCCGGCCCGGCTGACGGAATTCTATCTCTGGATGTCGTTCGGCGGCGTGGTGGGCGGGGCGTTCAACGCCTTCCTCGCCCCGGTGATCTTCGACAACGTCTGGGAATACCCCATCGTCCTGGCGCTCTCCTGCCTGGCGCGGCCGGCCGCCGAGGTGGAGCCTGTTCGGCCCCGCACCGTCATACTGACCGGGCTCGGCATGCTGGCTGGCGTCGCCGCGCCGATGGTGATCACCTTCGTCCCGCCGCATCTGGCGGCCCATCGGCTGATCGGAACCCTGACCGATCTCCAGCTGATCGATCTCGCCGCCAGGCTGCTGCTGGCGTTCGCGGCCATCGCCGCCTTCCTGCTGCGGCGCCACTACCTTCCGTTCTTCATGGTGATCGCCGTGCTCTCCACGGGCGCCAGCGCCGCCGCCGACCGAGTGAACACCCAGCAGAGCTGGCGCTCCTTCTTCGGCGTGGTCCGCGAGTCGCAGACCCGCGCCGACCCGCTGGGCGGGGCGGTGAAGATGCTGGCGCACGGCACCACCCTGCACGGCGCCCAGGCCGTTTCGCCCCAGTGGCGGTGCCATCCGCTGGTCTACTACGCGCCCGCCACGCCGATCGGGCAGGTGATCCTCGCCAAGCAGCAGCAGACGTCGTCCCTGCGCATGGGGGCCGTGGGCCTCGGCACCGGCTCGGTGGCCGCCTACGTCCGCCCCGGCGACCAGCTGACCTTCTTCGAGATCGACCCGCTGGTGATCCGCATCTCCACCGATCCCAAGCATTTCAGCTACACCACGCTCTGCGCCAAGGGGCGGGTGGACTATGTGGTGGGCGACGCCCGCCTGACGCTGGAGCGCCAGCCGCCCGGCATCTTCGACGTCTTGCTGATCGACGCCTTCTCGTCGGACGCGGTGCCGGCCCACCTGCTGACCGTCGAGGCCATCCGCGGCTACCTCGGCCACCTGAAGCCGGACGGGGTCGTCATCCTGCACCTCTCGAACCGCAACCTCGACCTCGATGGGCCCGCCCAGGCGGTGGCCAGGGCGGCGGGCGGCTACGGCCTCATCCAGAAATACCAGCCCGCCAGCGACGCCTTCTGGGAGTCCGCGGAGGACGCGGTGATCATCGGCAAGTCACCCGAGGCGATCGCCCGCTTCGCCCGCGACAAGCGCTGGGCGCCGGCCGATCCGACCCGGGCGCGGCCCTGGACCGACGATTACACCAACCTGGTCGGCGCGCTGTGGCGGCGGATGAAGGAGCGGTGGACCTGGCTGCCCGGCTAGTCCGGCGTCTCAACGGAGACGACGGCCTGGGCCATGATGCCCTCCTCGCGGCCGGTGAAGCCCATCCCCTCGGTCGTGGTGGCCTTGACGCCCACGCGGTCGACAGCGACGCCCAGCAGCTCGGCGATGCGGGCGCGCATCTCCTGGCGGTGCGGGCCGATCTTCGGGCGCTCGCAGATCAGGGTCACGTCGGCGTTGACGATGCGGCCGCCCCGCGCCGTCACCAGCGAGACCGCGTGGCGCAGGAACTGGTCGGAGGAGGCGCCCTTCCAGCGGGGATCCGTCGGCGGGAAGTGCTCGCCGATGTCGCCCGCGCCGATGGCGCCCAGCACCGCATCGGTGATCGCGTGCAGGCCGGCGTCGGCGTCGGAGTGGCCGACCAGGCCGAGGTCATGCTCGATGCGGATGCCGCACAGCCAGACCACGTCGCCGGGGCCAAACCGATGGGCGTCGATGCCCAGGCCGGTGCGCACGATCCGCCGCGAGGCCGCCAACTGCTCGGCCAGCAGGAAATCCTCCGGATAGGTCAGCTTCATCAGCATCGGATCGCCCGGCACCATGGCCACGTGGGCGCCGGCCCGCTCCATCACCGCGGCGTCGTCGGTGGGCTCCTCGGTGGCCGGCCAGCGGCGGTAGGCCGCCTTCAGCCGCCCGAACCGGAAGGCCTGCGGGGTTTGGGCGCGCCACAGGCCCTCGCGGGAGACGGTCTCGTCGATCAGGCTCTCGCCGCGCTTGAGGGTGTCGGCGACGGGGAGGGCGGGCACCGCGCCATCGGCCAGCTCGAGGGCGGCCAGCAGCCGGCCGACGTGTTCGCGCGACACGAAGGGCCGGGCGGCGTCGTGCACCAGCACCGGCTGGTTGCGCCCCGCGGTGATCGCCGCCAGGCCGGCCTGGACGGATTCGGCGCGCGTCCGGCCGCCGGTGACCGCCTTCCAGCCCTCCAGGCCGACCAGCGCCTCGTCCACCTGGCCCAGGCGGTCGCGCGCCACCACGACCACGACTTCGCGGGCGCCGGCGGAGAGCAAGCCCTCCACGGACCACCGCACGATCGGCTTGCCCCCTAAGGTCCGCCAGATTTTGGGCTCGCCGGGGCCGGCCCTGAGGCCCGCGCCAGCTGCAACCACCACGGCCGAAAAACTCATGCGACGTTCTTAGGCAACTGGTCGCGCTTGTTCCAGCTTTACGGCGCCGCACAAACTGCCTAAAAAGTCGGCGGGGCCAGTGACTGAAAAATGAGCAACACAGTCAAGATCGGGGATTTGGAGATCGGCGGACGGTGCTGGATCGCGCCCATGACGGGCGTTTCCGACCTGCCGTTCCGACGCGCGGCGAGTCGTCAGGGCGCGGCCTATGTGGCCACCGAGATGGTCGCCTGCGCCGAATTCTCCAAAGGACGTCCGGACGTGGTGCGCCGCGCGGCGGTGGGCGAGGGCCTGCCGCTGATGGTGGTCCAGCTGGTCGGCCGCGATCCCAGCCACATCGCCGAAGGCGCCCGACTGGCCGCCGCCGCGGGCGCCCAGGTCATCGACCTGAACTTCGGCTGTCCGGCCAAGGAGGTCACCGGCTCGTTGTCCGGTTCGGCCCTGATGCGCGAGCCGGAGCTCGCCGCCAGCCTGATCGCTGCGGCGGTGGACGCCGTCGACGTGCCGGTCACCGTCAAGATGCGGCTCGGCTGGGACGAGGCCTCGGAGAACGCTCCTGAGCTCGCCGCGCGCGCCGAGGCGCTGGGCGTC
Organism: Phenylobacterium sp.; assembly: GCA_028290925.1. Lineage (GTDB taxonomy): Bacteria > Pseudomonadota > Alphaproteobacteria > Caulobacterales > Caulobacteraceae > Phenylobacterium. The sequence goes on from JAQGIX010000008.1 coordinate 4,239, forward strand.
CAGGCCGTGACGGTTCATGGCCGCACCCGCTGCCAGTTCTACAAGGGCGCCGCCGATTGGGCCGCGGTGGCGGCGGTCAAGGCGGCGGTCTCCGTGCCGGTCATCGTCAACGGCGACATCACCGACGGCGCGACGGCGCGCGCGGCGCTCGCGGCCTCCGGCGCCGATGCGATCATGATCGGCCGCGGCGTCTATGGCCGCCCCTGGATCGCCGCCCAGATCGAGGCGGAGCTGGACGGGCGGCCCTTCCAGGCGCCCGGGGCCGGGCCGCGCCTCGCCATCGCCCTCGACCATTTCCGCGACAGCCTGGCCTTCTACGGCGACCGGCTGGGCCTCAAGATCTTCCGCAAGCACCTCGCCGCCTATGTCGAGCAGGCGCCCTGGCCCGCCGATCCCCAGGTCCGCCGCGTCGCCCGTGCGGAACTCTGCCGGCTGGAGGATCCGCGCGCCGTGGAGCGCGCGCTGACAGCTCTCTGGGCCGATCCCGAGCGTCGGCTGGCGGCATGACCACGCGAACCCTCACCCAAACACAAGGCCCCGGCGTGGAGAGCCTGAAGGCGGCGGCCTTCGACCTCAGCCCCGATCCCTCCATGGTGGTCGACGCCGAAGGCGCGCTGGTGGCCGTCAACGAGGCCGCCGAGGCGCTGTTCGGCCACGGCCTCAGCCTGCTTGCCCGCGGCCGTTTCCTCTCGGCCCTGCCGCCCGGCTCGGCGCTTGGGTCGCTGCTCGAGCGCGCCCGGGCCGAAGGCTCCCGCGTCCGCGAGCGCGGCGTGGAGATCAACCTGTTCGGCCTGCAGCCCTTCGAGGCGGACGGCGCCGCCGCGCCGCTCGGCGACGGCTCGGTGCTGCTCACCCTCTCCGTCAAGGCGGGGCTCGGCGTGGAGCGGGGCGGGGCGGACGCGGCGGGCCTGACCTCGATCATGGGGCTCGGCCGCATGCTGGCGCACGAGATCAAGAATCCGCTGGCCGGCATTCGCGGCGCGGCCCAGCTGTTGAAGACCGGCGCCAAGGCCGAGGATGCGCCGCTCGCCCAGCTGATCATGGACGAGACCGATCGCGTCGCCCGGCTGGTGGACCGGATGGAAGAGTTCTCCGAGGACGTCCTGCCGGCCTTCGCCCCGGTGAACGTCCACGAGGTGCTCGACCGGGTCCGGGCGCTCGCCGCCAACGGCGTGGCCGACGGCCTGGTGCTGCGCGAGCAGTACGACCCCTCGCTGCCGCCGGTGCTGGGCGACGAGGACCAGTTGATCCAGATCTTCCTGAACCTGGTGAAGAACGGCTCGGAGGCCGCCCACGCCCGCGGCGACGGGCGCGGCGAGATCTCCATCCACACCGCCTACCGCCACGGCGTCCGGGTGCGGGCGACGCGCGGCCAATCCCTGCGCGGCGCGCCGCTCGAGGTGCGCGTCCAGGACAACGGTCCGGGCGTGCCCGCGCACCTGCGCGAACACCTGTTCCAGCCGTTCGTCACCTCCAAGCCGAACGGTGCGGGCCTTGGCCTCGCGGCCGTGGCCAAGCTGGTCGCGGCGCACGGCGGACTGATCGACTTCGAATCCGAGCCCGGCCGCACGGTCTTCCGCGTGCTGCTCCCGATCGCGTCGCCTGGGGATGTCTAGAGTATGAACGCGGCCGCCAAGAAGATCCTCATCGCCGACGATGACTCCTCCATACGACTGGTGCTCTCCCAGGCCTTCACGCGCCTCGGCTATCAGGTCCGCGCCACGGGCAACGCCGCGACCCTGCTGAAGTGGGTCACCGACGGGGAGGGCGACCTGGTCGTCACCGACGTGGTGATGCCGGACGAGAACGTGTTCAACGTCCTGCCGCGCATCCGCAAGCAGCGCCCGAAGCTGCCGATCATCGTGATGAG
>JAQGIX010000019.1 GCA_028290925.1 Phenylobacterium sp.
GACGGCCAACCGTCGGGCGGGGTCAGGAACAGGGCCTTCTCGCTGGCCCGGCGGCGCACCAGGGCGTCGATGACGATGCGTTCGCCGCCGAACTCCGCCTTGCGCCACAGCTCCATGGCGCAGGCCGCCTGGATCAGCGCGCCCTCGTTGAGCCGCTTGAGCACGCTGGAGCGGCGGAAATTCTCCAGACCGATGTTGAAGACGAAGGAGGCCAGCGCGTCGAACTGGTTGGCGGTGAGCGGGGCGTAGGTCCACTCGTTGATCGCGTGGGTCACCGCGATCAGGTCGTAGAGCAGCAGGGCTTCGGCGTCCTGCGGCGTGACCTCGGCGCCTTCGCGGGCGGTGAGCGTATGGCCATAGCCGATCATCCAGCGGCCATCGGGCAGCTGGGCGGCCTTGCGGCGATAGCCCTCGAAGCGCGAAATCAGCTCGATGGCGGCCCGCGAGACGCGGTGGCGCGGCTTCATGCCCTCTGACCCAGTTTGACACAGACGCGGATGCGCCCCGCCCTGCCCCGCAAGTCCGGGGCCGCGAGCGACCTTGCCGCCAGCTTTACAACAGGATCAGGGCGGCGATGCCCAGCAGCGCCAGGAATCCGAAGAAATCGGTCATGAACGTGACCACCACCGAGGAGGACACCGCCGGGTCGCGGCCCAGCCGGTCGAGCACGATGGGGGCCAGGATGCCGGCGAGGGCCGCCACGAACAGGTTGGCGATCACCGCCAGGGCGACGACGATCGAGAGCCGCATGTCGCGCCACCAGAACCAGGTGCCCAGCCCCAGCATCAGCCCCACCGCGCCGCCGTTGAACAGGCCCACGGCCAGCTCGCGGCCGATGATGCGCAGGGCGTTGGCCGGCGTCAGCTCGCGGCTGGCGATCGCGCGGACCGCCACGGTCAGCGCCTGGGTGCCGGCGTTGCCGCCCAGGGAGGACACGATGGGCATCAGGATGGCCAGCGCCACCAGCTTGGCGATCTCGGCCTGGAAGGCGCCGACCACCGTCACCGCCACGCCCTCGGTGACCAGGTTGATCAGCAGCCAGGGCAGGCGCGAGCGGACGATGCCTACGATGCCGGCGTCGCGACCCGCGTCGGAGACGCCGGCCAGGGCCAGGATGTCCTCCTCGGTCTCCTCTTGGATGACGCCGACGATGTCGTCGACGGTGATCTGGCCGACCAGGCGGCCGCCCGGCTCCACGACGGGCGCGGAGATCAGGTTGTATTTGTTGAAGATGTAGGCGACTTCCTCCTGGTCCATGTCGACCGGGATCTCGGTCACCTGCTCCATGATCTGGGCGAGCGGCGTGTCGCGCTTGCTGCGCAGCAGGTGGCTGACCGGGGCGGCCCCCACCGGGCGGTAGGAGGGGTCCACCACGTAGACGTCGAAGAACAGCTCCGGCAGCTCGTCGCTCTCGCGGCGCAGGTGGTCGATGGTCTGGCCGACGGTCCAGAACTGCGGCGCGGCGACCACCTCGCGCTGCATCAGGCGCCCGGCGCTCTCCTCCGCATAGGAAAGCGTGGTCTCGATCGCCGCCCGCTCCACCTCGGGCATGGCGGCCAGCACCTGGGCGCGCTTGTCCTTCTCGAGGTCGTCGACGACGTCGGCGGCGTCGTCGGAATCCATCTCCTCCAGGGCCTTGGCCAGGGTCGCCGAGGGCAGGTGCTCGAGGATGTCCTCACGGATGTCGGTGTCGAGCTCGGAGAGCACGTCGCCCAGGGTCTCGGGGTCGAGGTGCGGCAGCAGCTCCTCGCGGTCCTTCGCCGAGAGGAAGCCCATCAGGTCGGCCACGTCCTCGGGGCGCAGGGCGCTCAAGAGGTCGCGCAGCCGCTCGGTGTCGCCGCGGTCCAGCGCGTCGGCCACCATGGGCACGTATTCGGGGTTGAGGGCGTAGTCCTCGCCAAGCGCGAGGTCTTCGAGATCCTCTTCCGGCGCCGGGTTCTTGTTCCTGGCGGTCTTCGTCAGCTGGGCGAGGTCGTCCGTTTCACGGCTCATGCGGACCTCCCTTCGCCTATGCGGACAGACTTTCCCCCGAGCGGACCCCGACTCGGGTTTCGCTCAAAACTCCAATTGCAAGAAGAGCATTATCCGAGCGACGTCGCAGCCGCCTTCGGAAACGCCTCGGCGGATTCGACGATCCGGTTTCACTGGTGCGGTCGAGAAGACTCGAACTTCCACGGGTTGCCCCACAGCGACCTCAACGCTGCGCGTCTACCAATTCCGCCACGACCGCGCGTGGTGAGCCGCGGGGGGTAGCAAACGCCCAGCGGTTTGTGAAGCGCGGCGTCGCCGCGGGCGCTCCATGGGGCGACGCCAGACTCAGCTATTGCCGGCGATGAAGTCGTAGACGTTGGCCTCGCGGGTGACCGCGATGGAGATCTTCTCGTCGTTGATCTGGATCTCGCCGCGCGCCACCGGGTGGTTGTTGGCCAGGATCCAGACCTCTTCGTTGACCGTGGTGTCGAGCGGGATGACCGCGCCGCGACCCATGCGCAACAGCTGCTGCATCGGGATGCTGGCGCGCCCCAGCACCACCTGGATCTCGACGTTGACGGCCTTGACCTGGCTCACGCGCGCACTCCGAGGCGAACTCTCGGGCCACGTCCGCTTTGCGCGAAGCACGCCCAGGCCCCACATTGCGCTCAGCATGCTTGACCGGGTGTTAAACTCAGACGCCGCGCCGCGATTTGGCCGCGCCGACGCCAGGCCCGCCGAATGGGCGGTGAGCCGGGGCCTGGTGGGCTACGAAGACGCCGTCGCCGCCATGGAGGCGCGCGCCGAGGCGATCGCCGAGGGCCGGGCGGGGGAGCTGGTCTGGCTGCTGGAGCACCCGCCGCTTTACACCGCCGGCGTCTCGGCCAAGCCCGGCGACCTCCTGGACCCCGGCCGGTTCCCGGTGTTCCGCAGCGGCCGCGGCGGCCAGTTCACCTATCATGGCCCCGGACAGCGGGTGGCCTATCTCATGCTGGACCTGAGGGCGCGCGAGCGCGACGTGCGCGCCTTCGTGGCGGCGCTGGAGGCGTGGCTGATCGGGGCGCTGGCCCGGCTCGAGGTGACGGGCGAGGTTCGCCCCGGCCGGGTCGGCGTCTGGGTCGAGCGCAAAGCGCCCGGCGTTCCGGCCCGCGAGGAGAAGATCGCCGCCATCGGGGTGAAGCTCAGGCGGTGGGTCTCGTTCCACGGGGTGTCGCTGAACGTCGAACCCGACCTGGCCCACTTCGCAGGCATCGTCCCCTGCGGCCAGACCGAGCACGGCGTCACCAGCCTCGTGGACCTGGGCCTGCCGGCCACCATGGACGACGCCGACGCCGCCCTGATGGCCAGCTTCCACGAGGTGTTCGGCCCCGTGGAGGCCGCCAGCCCGCCGCTCGGGGCCTAAGCCCCGAAGATCCAGCCGTTGGGCAGGGATGAGACCTGCACGTTCTGCAGGATCATCTGATCGCCATTGCCCATGTCGATGATCGTGTCGGCTCCGATCTGGCTCAGGGTGTAGTGGGTCCCCGGGTCGAGCTGCACATGGTCGCCTTTGGCCGCGCTGAAGCCGATCACCTTGTCGATCCCGGCCCCTGAGACGGTGTGGAAGGTGTCGGGACCGGAGCCGCCCTGGATCGTGTCGTTTCCGCGGTCGCCCGAGATCCACTGCACGCCGGAGCCGGCGGTGATGAAGTCGTCCCCCTGGCCGCCGCGGATCACGTCGTGTCCGCTGCCGCCGTGAAGGGTGTCGGCGCCGAGGTTGCCCAGCAGGATGTTGTCGCTGGCGTGGGCGATGATCAGGTCATTGCCCTGGCCGCCGACCAGCCAGTCGTCGCCGCCCGCCCCGCCGTCGAGGGTGTCGTCGCCCT
>JAQGIX010000045.1 GCA_028290925.1 Phenylobacterium sp.
CGGGTCGCCGGCTGGGTCGCCGAGCGCGCGCCGCGGACGCGGCGGGTGGTTTCGGTCTGCACCGGCTTCTACGCCCTGGCCGCCAGCGGCGTGCTGGACGGCCGCCGCGCCACCACCCACTGGCGTCACGCCGCCGACGCCGCCAAACGCTTCCCGCAGGTGCGGCTGGAGCCCGACGCCATCTTCATCCGCGACGGGGCCTTCGCCACCTCGGCCGGGATCACCGCCGGCATCGACCTGGCGCTCGCCCTGGTGGAGGAGGACCTCGGCCCCTCCATCTCGCTCGCCGTGGCCCGCGAGCTGGTGGTCTACCTCAAGCGCTCCGGCGGCCAGCTGCAGTATTCCGAGCCGCTGCGCTTCCAGGTGCGGGCCAGCGGGCGCCTCGCCGACCTGGCGGCCTGGATGCCCGGCCACCTGGGCGAGGACCTCTCCATCGAGCGGCTGGCCAGCCGTGTGAACTTCAGCCCCCGGCACTTCGCCCGGGTGTTCAAGCAGACCTTCGGCCTCACCCCCGCCGAGCACGTCGAGCAGCTGCGCCTCGACGAGGCCGCCGCGCGGCTGCTGGCGTCGGACCTGACGCTGGAGGCCATCGCCCATTCGGTCGGCTATCAGGGCGGCGACACCTTCCGCCGCGCCTTCGAACGCCGCTTCGGCGTGCCGCCCAGCGCCTACCGCGAGCGATTCGCCACCGCGGCGGCCTAGCTGCTCGACGGACGGCCCACAAACATGACGCGTGCGTCAACTTCTTGACTCGCGCCAGGTCGGCTATCATCGTCGCGGCATCACCACAGGCCGGCGCCGCGGCGCGTCCGGCCGGCAGGAGGACCTCCCATGGACGACGGCTCGATCGACGTTAAGCGCGCGGCGCGGGAAGCGGCCTATTCCATGCCCATCGAGGCCATCAACCCGGCCGATCCGGAGCCGTTCCGGACCGACACCTGGCACCCCTATTTCGAGCGCCTGCGCAAGGAATCCCCCGTCCACTGGGCGGTCTCGCCCGAGGAGGAGGTCGGCGGCTACTGGTCGGTCACCCGCTACAATGACATCATGGCGGTGGACACCAACCACGAGGTGTTCTCCTCGATCCCGACCATCGTGCTGCCCGATCCGGCGGAAGACTTCACGCTGCCGATGTTCATCGCCATGGACCCGCCCAAGCACGACGTGCAGCGCAAGACGGTGAGCCCGGTCGTCGCCGGGCCGAACCTCGCCAAGCTCGAGCCGGTGATCCGCGAGCGGGCCGCGGCGATCCTCGACGACCTGCCGATCGGCGAGGAGTTCGACTGGGTGGACAAGGTCTCCATCGAGCTCACCACCATGACGCTGGCGACCCTGTTCGACTTCCCCTGGGAGGACCGCCGCAAGCTCACCCGCTGGTCGGACGTGGCCACCGCCGCGCCGGAGAGCGGCATCTTCTCGACCACCGATCCCGAGCTCGCCGAACAGGAGCGGCGCACCGAGCTGTTCGAGTGCGTCGACTACTTCATGCGACTGTGGAACGAGCGCGCCGCCGCGCCGCCGAAGCCCGACCTGATCTCCATGCTTTGCCACGGCGAATCCACGCGGGACATGGATCGCATGGAATACCTCGGCAACCTGATCCTGCTGATCGTCGGCGGCAACGACACCACCCGCAACACCATCACCGGCTCGGTGCTGGCGCTCAGCCAGAACCCCGACCAGGAGAAACTGCTGCGGGCCAACCCCGACCTGATCCCCTCGATGGTCTCCGAGACCATCCGTTGGCAGACCCCGCTCTCCTACATGCGCCGCCGCGCCCTGCAGGACTTCCAGCTCGGCGACAAGCTGATCAAGGAAGGCGACAAGATCGCCATGTGGTACATCTCCGGCAACCGCGACGAGACCGTCATCGACCGGCCGAACGACTACTGGATCGAGCGGCCGCGCGTGCGCCAGCACCTCTCCTTCGGCTTCGGCATCCACCGCTGCGTGGGCAACCGCCTGGCCGAGCTGCAGCTGAAGATCATCTGGGAGGAGATCCTCGCCCGCTTCCCGAAGATCGAGGTCGTCGGCCCGCCCAAGCGCGTCTATTCCTCCTTCGTCCACGGCTACGAGCATCTGCCGGTGGTGATCCCCACCCGCAACTGAGGCGAGAGGCGCAGGCCCCTCGCGTTGACGACGCTGCAAATGTCACATCTCATCGGCCGCAAAGGTCGGGGACCACGGAGGAAAACCATGAAGACCCATTTCACGCGCCTGGCGCTGACGGCTGTGCTCGGCGCCAGCCTAGCGGGCCTCGGCGGCGCGGCCCTGGCCCAGGCCGGCGCGACCAAGCTCACCACCACCCTCAACGGCGCCAACGAGAAGCCCACCGCGGCCGATCCCAAGGCCACCGGCGCGGCCTCGGTCACCGTCAACGGCGCCCAGGTCTGCTACGACCTGCAGGTCAAGGACCTGACCCAGCCGACCATGGCCCACATCCACAAGGGCGCGGTCGACGCGGCGGGCCCGGTGGCCGTGCCGCTCACCCCGCCGGACGCCTCCGGCCACAGCACCGGCTGCGTCACCGCCGACCCCGCGGTCGCCAAGGACATCGCCGCCAATCCCGGCGGCTACTACGTCAACGTCCACTCCGCCGCCTTCAAGGCCGGCGCGATCCGCGGACAGCTGAGCAAGTAAGGTTCCTCCCCCTCCCCGTCATGGGGAGGGGGAAGCCGCTCAACGAGCTCGTGCCGGTCACACGCCGTCGAGGTACTCGATCTCCGGCCGCCCGCCGAGCACAGCGCCGAACTTCGGGCCGGCGGCCTTGAAGTAGTCGGTGCCGCCGTGATGGGTCAGGGCGTCCTGGTCCTTGTAGACCTCCAGCACCTTGTAGGTGTTGGGCTCGGTCCGGCTCTTGGTCAGCTGATAGGCGAGGTTGCCCGGCTCGTTGGCCCGCACCTGCTGGGCGAGCTCGGTGAAGAAGGCCTCGAACTCGGCGGTCTTGCCGTCCTGGATCTTGAGCGTCGCGATCACGCCGATGGTCATTGCCGTCCTCCCGAAACACTTGTTTGAAAGGTGACGGTAGAGG
>JAQGIX010000052.1 GCA_028290925.1 Phenylobacterium sp.
GCCGAGCGCACGCCGGAGATGCGGGCGATGTAGCAGCAGGTGGTCACCACCCCGCGCTTGCCGCCGCCGACGATCACCGGCCGGTCGCGCAGCTCCGGCCGGTCGCGCTTCTCGACGCTGGCGTAGAAGGCGTCGCAGTCCATGTGGGCGATGGTCAGCCGGTCGAGCTCGGCGTGGGCCACGATCCGGGGCGAGCTGCAGGTCGGGCAGCGGCGGACCGGGTCTTCACCGGTCCAGAAGCAGTCGCGGCAAAAGGCCTTCATGGCGGCAGCGGCCAGAGCCAGGCCGCCCCGCGCACGCCGGAGGAGTCGCCGTGCCGGGCCTTGCGGATCGGCGTCTCGAAGACGTCGGAGAACACGTGCGGCGCGATGGCCCCAGGCAGGGGCGCGTAGATCTCGTCCACGTTCGACATCCCGCCGCCCAGCACGATCACGTCCGGGTCGAGGATGTTGCAGATCACCGCCAGGGCGCGGCCCAGCCGGTCGATATAGGCCGCGAGCGCGGCCCGGGCCGAGGCCTCGCCATCCCGCGCCGCGGCGACCACGGCCTGGCCGTCCGCGTCGGCCCGCCAGCTGCGTCCGAGGCCCGTGCCGGAGACCCACAGCTCCAGGCACCCCTGGTGGCCGCACCAGCACATCGGGCCGGGATATTCGTCGGCCCGCGGCCAGGGCAGGGGGGTGTGGCCCCACTCGCCGGCGATCCCGTTGAAGCCCTCGACCAGCCGGCCGTCCACCGTGACGCCCGCGCCGCAGCCGGTGCCCAGAATCGCGGCGAACACCACGCCCGCGCCCGCGCCGGCTCCATCCACGGCCTCCGACAGCGCCAGGCAGTTGGCGTCGTTGGCCAGCCGCACCGGGCGGCCGAGCACCCGTTCGAAGTCCGCCTGCAGCGGCTTGCCGTTCAGCCGGGTGGTGTTGGCGTTGCGGATCAGGCCGCTGGCCGGATTGGGCGATCCGGGGATGCCGATCCCCACCGAGGCGCCCGTGACTCCCGCCTGCCGCTCGGCCTCGGCGACGAGGTCACGCACGGCGTCCAGGCTATCGTCGTAGGCGCCGGGCGAGGCGGCTCGCACGCGGGCCTGGAACCGCCCCTCGGCGTCCAGCGCCGCGGCCTCGATCTTGGTGCCGCCAAAGTCCACACCGATGCGGATCATGGGTCGTGATATACCTGATTTGTTCGCCGGTCGGGGCGACGGTTAGACGTAAAGCCATGCTTCACGAACGCGGCCTAGATTCGGGGTCCATGACCGCCATCGCCCAGAACGCCAAAACACGGGCCGCCCCCTTCATGGCCCCCGTGCGCCGTTTCGCCGAGGGACTGGGCGCCCTGTCGCCGGCCTCGCTGATCTCGGCGGTGCTGGCCATGGCGCTGGTGCTCTGGCAGGGCACGGTGTTCAACGACCCGGACACCTTCTGGCACATCGCCGCCGGCGGCTGGATGCTCGACCATCGCCAGGTCCTGCATCAAGACGTCTTCTCCTTCACCTATCCCGGCCGGCCGTGGGCGAGCCACGAGTGGCTGGCCGAGATCATCATGGCCGGCGCCTACAGGCTGGCCGGCTGGACCGGTGTCCTCCTGCTGTTCGCAGCCTCCCTCGGACTCGCAGCCTGGCTGCTGGCCCGCGGCGTGGCCCGCTGGCTGGGCCCGCTCGGCCAGGCGGCCGCCCTGGTGCTGGCCTTCCTGGTGATCGGCCCGACGGTGCTGGCCCGGCCGCATCTGCTGATGCTGCCGATCCTGGTGACCTGGACCCTGGAGCTGCTGGCGGCGCGGGAGGCGCACCGCGCGCCGCATTGGTGGCTGGCCGGGCTGATGCTGCTGTGGGCCAACCTGCACGGCAGCTTCGTCTTCGGCTTCGTGCTCGTGGCCGGCTTCGGCCTTGAGGCGCTGATCGAGCCTGGGACCGACCGGGTGAAGACCATCCGGGACTGGGCGCCCTTCACCATCCTGACCGCGCTGGCGGCGCTCGCCACCCCGCACGGCGTCTCCGGCCTGATCTCGCCCTTCAGCATCATGCTGATGGGCACCCTCAACCAGATCATCGAGTGGCGGCCCGCCAGCTTCTCGAGCTTCACCCCCTTCGAGGCCGGCATGCTGGTGACCCTGCTGGTCTGCCTGGCCAAGGGCGTGCGGGTGCCGCTCATGCGGCTGCTCCTGGTGCTGTTCATCTTCCACATGGCCCTGCAGCATCAGCGCCACCAGCTGGTGGTCGCCATCCTGGTCCCGCTGCTGCTCGCCGAGCCCATCGGCCGCGCCTTCGGCCGCACCGCGCAGGCGCAGCCCATGACCCTGCCGGCCAGGATCCTCCTGGCGGTCTTCGTGGTCGGCATGGCCGCCTCGCGGCTGGTGGTCCCGCTCGCCCGCGGCGACGACGCCATCACCCCGGTCTCGGCGCTCGCCCACGTGCCGCCGGCGCTGGCCGCCAAGCCGGTGTTCAACGCCTACAACTTCGGCGGCTACCTGATCTTCAAGGGGGTGAAGCCGTTCATCGACGGCCGCGCCGACATGTACGGCGACGCCTTCGTCAAGCGCTACACCCTGATCAACAACGGCGATCCGGCGGCGCTCGACGCCGCCCTCAAGCAGTACGGCATCGCCTGGACCATCACCCAGCCGAAGGAGGGCGTCGTGAAGGCCCTCGAGGGCCGGCCGGGCTGGAAGCGGATCTACGCCGACAAATACGCGGTGGTGATGGCCCGCACCGACGCCTTGCCGCCGCCCAAGCCCGCCAAGCCCTAAGGCCGGTGGATCGCCGCCTCGATGGCGGCGGCGAGCTCGGCCCAGTCATCGATCCGCGGATGCCGCTCGGGCGCGCTGGGCGCCAGCGGCCGCAACCGCTCGTCGGCCACATGCTGGAAGGTGGCGGTGGCCGGCGAGTGCTCGGCCACAGAATCGAGGTTCGGCAGCAGGTCGTCGACGAAGGCGGTGCGCTGCGGCGTCTGCGCCACCAATCCCGCGGTGATCGGGCCCTTCGGCCCGCTGCTGAGGATCAAGGGATGCGGCAGGCCGTGGCGGCGCAGCCATTCGCCCCGCAGCTGCTCGGCCTGGGGCGGGGCGTTGGAGAGGATCAGGATCTCCGCCCGCCGGTGCAGCCGGGTCAGCGCCTCGATAGCCCCGGGCGCCGGCTCGATCTCGGCGCAGTGGCTGGCGAAGAACTCGTTGAACAGCGCCCGGCCGGTCTCCAGGTCCAGGTGTTCGACCGCGCCGCGGACGTAGATGTTCTGGAAGAGGGCGAAGCGGTCGATTCGGAAGTCGTAGCCGCGCGCGTCGAGGAATCCCCCGAAGCCCTTCATGAACAGGCCCAGCACCTCGTCCACGTCGACGATCACCAGCGGGCGGTCGCGGGAAATTCCAAGCTTCTCGAGGCTCGGGATCACGAGGGCGACGGACTCGACCAAGGGCGCTCCGGACGCGGCTAACGAAGTTTAAGGATATCCCGGCGCTCAATGCTGGAAAGGTGGGGCGGCCGCTTTCGCGGGCCAAGCTCACAAAACAGCGCTGGGTCGGGAATGGCCAAGAAGGTCCTCATCGTCGAGGATAACGAGCTGAACATGAAGCTCTTTCATGATCTGCTCGAAGCCCAGGGGTACGAGACCCTTCAGACCCGCGAGGGGCTGCAGGCGCTTGCGCTCGCCCGTGAGCATCGCCCCGACCTGATCCTCATGGACATCCAGCTGCCGGAGATCTCGGGTCTCGAGGTCACCAAGTGGCTGAAGGAAGACGACGAGCTGGCCCACATCCCGGTGGTGGCGGTCACCGCCTTCGCCATGAAGGGCGACGAGGAGCGCATCCGTGAAGGCGGCTGCGAGGCCTACCTGTCCAAGCCCATCTCGGTCGGCCTGTTCCTGGACACCGTGCGCAGATTTCTGGACTAGTGGACCGGGCCGGGGGGCGGACATGA
>JAQGIX010000059.1 GCA_028290925.1 Phenylobacterium sp.
AGCCCTGCCGATCCTTGGCGGCGTGGTACTCGGCGTTCTCCTTCAGGTCGCCGTGGAGGCGCGCCTCCCCGATAGCGACGGTTACGGCGGGCCGCTCGATCGTCTTAAGCCGCTTCAGGTCTTCGTCCAGGGCGCGATAGCCCTGGGCCGTCATAGGCACTTTATCCATGGCGATTGGTGACTCGCGTTCGCTCTAGTGGAAGTTTGGCTAGTGGAAGTTTGGAGAATTCGGACGGCCGGCGCAGACGTCCGCGACGGGATAGGACGGCGATCCAGGGCCTGAGCATGTCGTCGACGGCCTTGGCTTGGTCTGCGCCGCGGTGGTGGAGGCCAACCCCAAGCAGGTCCGCCACACGGCGTCTACCCATCAAGAACCAGGCTGCTGCGATCTGCGGCCTTAAGGAGAACGTCCGCTGAGCGCCCTCAGTTGAACGTCAGCTCCTGGCGCTTAGCGGACGCATCACACCCGACGCTTGGCTGAAGGGGCGCCGGCAGGCCGGCCAGGGAAACCGACGGTCGCGTCGCGGGTTGGTCACGACGACGCTGAATGTGGTTCCCGAAACGGGCCGTCCGCCGCAGGGGGCTGCCGTACAGCCATACCGGCAGGCGGTGATTTCATGACGCGCCGTCGCCCTTTGAAGGGACCGAAACCATGCAGACCGATTCCGTCAGCCGCTATCGCCCGCCCGTCGATTTTGGCCTGGGCGGGGTGGCGCTGGGCAATGAGTTCGCCATTGTCGACGATCGCATGGCGCATGGGACGCTGGAGGCCGCGTGGGAGGCGGGCGTGCGCTATTACGACACCTCGCCCTGGTATGGGCTGGGCCTGAGCGAACGTCGCTTCGGCGCCTTCCTGCACGCCAAGCCGCGCGACGACTATGTGTTGTCGTCCAAAGTGGGCAAGCTGCTGAAGGCCTCGCCCGGCAACAACGCCCACGAATACTTCCCCTTCACGCCGTCACCCAACAATCTGATCTACGATTATACGGCGGACGGCGTGCGCCGCTCGATCGAGGACAGTCTGCAACGCATGGGCGTCGACGCCCTGGACATGGTGTTCGTGCATGACCTGTCGCCCGACAACGTCACCCTGCCGACACCGTGGGAAGAACAGTTCGGGATCGCGTGCAACGGCGCCTTTCCCGCCCTGACGCGGATGCGCGAGGAAGGGATCATCAAGGGCTGGGGCCTGGGCGTGAACTCGCCGGAACCGATCCTGAAGGCGCTGCAGGTGGCCGACATGGATGTCTGCCTTCTGGCGCGGCAGTATTCGTTGATCGACCATGCTTACGCCCTGCATCACGTCTTTCCCGCCGCCCGGGAAAAGGGCGTGTCGTTCGTGGTCGGCACCGCCCTGAACGCCGGCTTCCTGACCGGACGGCCGCGCTACAACTACGGCAAGGACAGCTACATCATTCCCCGCGCGGTGCTGGAAAAGCGCGACGCGCTGCACGAGGCGGCGAGCCTCTATGGCGTGGACCTGCGCACCGCGGCGTTGCAGTTTTCGGCGGCCCCCGACGTGGCCTCGGCGCTGATCGTCGGCGCCGCCAGCGGCGACCAGATCGCCGCCGACTACACCGCCGTGCAGAAGCCCATACCGACCGACTTCTGGACGGAGCTGAAGGCGCGCGGCCTGATCGAAGCGGACGCGCCCACGCCGGCCTGACGCACCGGCCGGATCAACGCGCCGGATTCGGGATAAGCTCCGGCGATGGACCCCTATACCTATCCGGCCGTGCTTGCGGCGGCCGCGCCATGATCCGCTGGGAACAGCTCGACACGGCGCAGATCCCCGGCGGCGGCGAACTTCGGCTGATGCGTCGCGGCGGCGAGCTTTCGATCATGTCCGGGTCGATCGAGCTGATGAACAGCCGGCTCGGCGGTTCGGAAGAGGCGCTGGCGACCCTGGCGTGCGCGGCGATCGGCGCGCGGGCGAAGCCGACAATCCTGATCGGCGGGCTCGGGATGGGGTTCACCCTGCGCGCCGCGCTGGCCGCTCTGCCGCCGCAAGCGCAAGTCGTGGTGGCCGAGCTCATTCCGGCGGTCGTCGCCTGGGCCGGCGGTCCGCTGGCCGGGTTGTTCGCCGGCAGCCTGGACGATCCCCGCGTCCGGGTGCGCGAGGCGGATGTGGCCGAGGTGATCGGCGAATCGCAGGCCGCCTGGGACGCCATTCTGCTCGACGTGGACAACGGGCCGGGCGGCCTCAACCGCGAGGCCAACGATCTGCTCTACGGCGAGGCCGCGTTGGCGACGACGCGCCAGGCGCTCCGCCCGAGGGGCGTCCTGGCGGTCTGGTCCGCGGCGCCGGACGAGCCCTTCGTCGCCCGGTTGCGCAGGAGCGGCTATGCGGTGGAGGAGAAGCGCGTGCGGGCGACGCGCAGGGGTCGGGGCGGCCGCCACGTAATCTGGCTGGCGACCTAGCGGGTCGTCCGCTTGCGGGCCGAGGAACAACGGTTCTGCCGACCGGGGCGCGAAGTCTCAGCCGGCCAGCGCCCTGGCAGCCTGAAGCTCACCGTCTCGCGCTCGGCGGCGAGGCCAACCGCCCCTCCGCGTGCTACCATTCGACCATGAGCGAAGGCCTTTGCTCCCACCTCGACCACGTCCGCGACGTCGTCGCCCGGACGCCGCAGGGTTGCGAGGAGTGCCTGAAGATTGGAAGCCCGTGGCTTCACCTCCGGCTCTGCCTGACCTGCGGCCACGTCGGCTGCTGCGACCAGTCGCCGAACCGCCACGCCACCGGCCACTTCCACCAGACCGGCCATCCGTTGATCCGCAGCTTCCAGCCGGGTGAGGACTGGGGCTGGTGCTACGTCGACGAGCTCTTCCTGGAACCGGCGCCGGAACCCGCCGGCTAGGCCGCATCCTGCTGCTCGCAGGCCTCCACCATGTGGGTGGCGTGGTCGGTGGGCTCGGGATCCAGGTCACCCTCCAGCGGCAGCTCGCTCAGCACCGTGGCGATCTTCGAGCCCCGCTCCAGGGTGTGGTGCACCGGGCAGCGCTCGGCGATCTCCAGGAGACGCCGCCGCTGCTCGGGCGCCAGGTCCCCTTCGAGCACGATCTCGCGGGCGAAATGGTCCTCGGCGTCCAGAGCCTCGCGGCGGTGCAGGACGCGCACCCGCACGGACCGCAGCGGCCAGGCCTTCCGCTCGGCGTAGAGCTTGATCGTCATCAGGGTGCAGGCGCCGAGCCCCGCGCTCAGCAGGTCGTAGGGCGTGAGCCCCGAGCCCAGCCCGCCGGCCGCCGCCGGCTCGTCCACCAGGATGGACCCGGCCGCAGCGCGCGCCATCACCTGGAAGCGGCCCGCGCCGGTCTCGCTGACCTCGACACCTTCCAATGCTTCATTGTCCGCGGAGGCCATGACCATCTCCTTCTCAGACCTATTTCAGGCCCTTGCAGCCTACAGTCGGCTTTTCGCTGAGTCCGCCTTCGACCCGTTGCCGACATTCACGTGACTTAGCTACCAATTGAACCGCGCCAGCTATCTCAGGGGCCAAGCATGCAGTTTGACGACGTCATCCTCGGTCGCCGAAGCATCCGCGGTTACAAGCCCGATCCCGTTCCCCGGGCGCTGATTGAGGAAATCATCGGTTTGGCGATGCGTGCTCCGTCGTCGATGAACACCCAGCCCTGGAATTTCTACGTCATCACCGGCGAACCGCTGGATCGGATCCGCGCCGGCAATACCGAGCGGATGGTGGCGGGCGTACCGCAATCGCGGGAGTTCCGCACGGGACAAGCCTTTGCGGGTCAGCACCGCGACAGGCAGGTTGGCGTCGCCAAGCAATTGTTCTCCGCGATGGGGATCGCGCGCGATGACAAGGAAATGCGCCAGGACTGGGTGCTGCGCGGCTTCCGCCAGTTCGACGCGCCTGTCTGTGTGATCGTGACCTATGACCGCGTGCTGGACGGCAGCGACGACACGCCCTTCGATTGCGGCGCTGTGGCGACCGCCCTGGTCAATGCCGCCTGGTCTCGCGGGCTGGGCGCCGTCATCAACAGCCAGGGCATCATGCAATCACCCGTGGTGCGAGAGCACGCCGGAATAGCCGATGATCAGGTCATCATGAAAAGTATCGCGCTGGGCTGGCCGGATGAAAGCTTCCCGGCAAATGCGGTCGTGTCCGAACGCAAGACTGTGGCTGAGGCGACCGTGTTCGTCGGTTTCGGCGAATAGGCGCGAGGCGGCCTTCCTCAGGCTCGAGTCGCAGGGTCATGATGTCCGCATTCCCCCCTGCGCCGCCGCTCGGCTCGTCCGCTCTTCCGGCGCCCGGCCGACGGCTCCGCCGCCCACGCCCGGCGTCAGCCCGCCAGCGCCCGCGGCAGCTTGAAGCTCACCGTCTCGCGCTCGGCGTCGAGTTCGCGCACCTCGACGGCGAAGTGCTCGGCGAGCCGGTCGATCACGCCCTGCACCAGCACCTCCGGCGCCGAGGCGCCCGCC
>JAQGIX010000063.1 GCA_028290925.1 Phenylobacterium sp.
GAGGCCGGCGAGATCCACGGCGTCCTGGACTGGGAGATGGCCCACCTGGGCGATCCGCTGGAGGACCTGGCCTGGGGCTTCAACCCGGTCTGGCAGTTCGGGCGCGGCCTGGCCGGCGGCCTGCTGCCGCAGGACAAGGCCGTGGAGATCTGGGAGCAGGCGAGCGGCCTGACGGCGGATCCCGCCGCCCTGCACTGGTGGATCCTGTTCAACTGCGTGAAGGGCCAGGCGATCTGGGTGGGCTCGGCGGCGGCCTTCATCCGCGGCGGAAACCGCGAGCCGATCATGATCTACCCGCCCTGGCTGCTACTGAACGCCCAGGACCGGGCGATCCTCAAGCTGATGGGAAAGCTATGACGCCCGAGGTGCCCGCGGTCCTGATGCAGCTGGCGCTGATCGCCGCCCGCAACGCCGCGCCGGACGTCGCGGAGGGCGAGCGGGCCAGCGACCTTGGCCTCACCACCGCCCTGCTGGGCGTCGCCGCCGAGGTCTGGGACGGCGCAGCGCAGAACCTCGTGGAGGAGAACCGAGCGCTCCGCGCGCTGCTCGGCGAGACCGGCGCCGACGAGGACGTCCGCGTCTCCGTTCTGAAGGCCACGAACGACGGCCTGCGCGCCAGGCTGATCGCGGCCCACATCGCCGCCGAGCAGGGCGGCGACACGGCTCGCCAGGACGCCATCTGGGCGGAGCTCGTCGCCTCCACGGAGCGGCGCAAGCTCTCGACCTCGCTGGTCTGAAGCCGGCTTGAAAGCTGGGGCCGGCTAGGCCCTACTCGCGCCCTTAAAGTCGGGGACCACCAATGCCGCAGATCGACCGCAGACGCCTGATGTTCGCCGCCGCGGCGGGCCTCGCCGCGCCGGCCTTGGCCAGGGCCGCGGTCAACGCCCCGCCCGCCCCGGTCGCCCGGGTGCAGGTGGTCAAGGACAGCTACTTCGGCGAGACCCTGTCGGATCCCTATCGCTGGATGGAGAACGACAAGGACCCCGACTGGCTGCCGTTCCTGAAGGGCCAGAACGCCCATGCGCGGGCCTATCTCGACGCCATTCCCGGCCGCGACGGCCTGCTCCGCCGCATCCAGCAGCTCTCCGGCGACACCGCGCTGACCAACAAGGTGCAGCGGGCCGGCGGCCGGCTGTTCTTCCAACAGCGGCCGGCCGCCGCCGACAACTACAAGCTCTTCGTCCGCGAAGGCGGGCGTGACCGGGTGCTGGTCGATCCGACGGCGCTGTCGGGCGCCAGCGGCCATGTCTCCCTGGACTGGTGGGAGGCCTCGCCCGACGGCGTTCACGTGGTCTATGGCCTGTCGCCCAACGGCAGCGAGGACTCGGTCCTGCATATCCTCAAGGTGGCGGACGGCGCGGACCTGCCGGAGCGGATCCCCAACACCGAAGGCGCGCAGCCCGCCTGGCTCGATGACGGCGCCGGCTTCTTCTACAACCAGCTGACCGGAAAGGTGGACACACCCGAGCGCTACCTGGACAGCCAGGCCCGCTTCCACCGCCTGGGGACCGATCCGGCCAGCGATCCGATCCTGATGAAGCGCGGGCTCGACCCGGCGGTCGCCTTCGAGAAGATCCAGGCGCCCACAATTCTCACCTTCGAGGGCTCGGCCTTCGCGGTGCTGGCGCTCTCCGACGTGCGGCGCGAGACGCGCCTGTTGATCGCGCCGCTCGCGCAGGTCCTGGCGGGCCACGCGCGCTGGACGCCGGTGGCGGGCTTCGAGGACGAGGTCACCGACGTGGTGATCGACGACGGCCAGCTCTACCTGCTGGCCAACAAGGCCACGCCCCGCGGCCGCATCCTGCGCACGCCCGCCGGCCAGCCGTCGCTGGCCACCGCCCAGCTGGTCGTGCCGCAGGGCCCCCAGGTCATCGAGAGCCTCAGCCGGGCGCGCGACGGCTTCTACGTGAAGATCATGGACGGCGGCGTCAGCCGCCTGCGCCGCCTGACCCGCGAGGGCCACGTCAGCGAGGTCGCCCTGCCCTTCGACGGCACGATCGGGGCGGTCTTCGCCGATCCGCACGAGGACGGCGCGCTGATGACCTACGCCGGCTGGCTGACTCCTGCGGGGATCTGGTCGGTCAACCCGGCGGGACAGGTCGCCGACACCGGCCTGACGCCGAAGCCGGCCATCGACACCAGCCCTTACGAGACCGTGCGCGGCTTCGCGGCCGCCAAGGATGGGGTGCGCATCCCGTACACCCTGATCTACCGCAAGGGCCTGAAGCGGGACGGACGGACGCCGGCCTGGATCTCGGCCTACGGCTCCTACGGCTCCGCGGCCTACACACCGGCGTTCGCCGGCAAGACGCTGGCCCTGATCGATGCCGGCTTCATCGTCGGCTACGCCAATGTGCGCGGCGGCGGCGAGTACGGGCGCGAGTGGCACAAGGCCGGCCAGCTGATGAACAAGCCCAACACCTGGCGCGACCTGATCGCGGTCTGTGAGCACATCTGCGCCGAGGGCTACACGGCGCCCGCCCGGCTGGCGATCGGCGGCCGCTCGGCCGGCGGCATCACCGTGGGCCGGGCGATGACCGAGCGGCCGGACCTGTTCGCCGCAGTGATCGACGGCGTCGGCTGGTCGAACCCGCTGCGCTACGTGGCCGAACAGAACGGCTATGGCGAGGAGCCGGAGTGGGGCGCCATCGCCGAGCCCGCCGGCTACAGGGCCCTGAAGCAGATCGACAGCTACCAGGCCGTCAAGGACGGTACGCCCTACCCGGCGGTGCTGCTGACCACCGGCGTCACCGACCCGCGCGTCGCGCCGTTCCATGTGGGCAAGATGACCGCCCGGCTGCAGGCCGCGACCTCGTCGGGCAAGCCGGTCCTGCTCCGGGTGGATTTCGACGCCGGCCACGGCATCGGCTCGACCCGGGCGCAGCAGGACCGCGAGGCGGTGGACACCTACGCCTTCCTGCTCTGGCGGACCGGCGTGGCGGGCTACCAGCCGGCCTGATCGGTCGTCAGCCGGCGGGGACCTTCGGCCGCATCACCAGCCACGGCGTCGGCGCGCCGCGCCATTCCCAGACCGCGAGCAGCTGGTCGAGGTGCCCGAGGGTGCGGAGCCAGGCGGGCAGCTCCACCATCTTGGGCTGCTGGTCCACGCGGATGATCTCGTGGGTCGGCGAGAAGCGCTCCATCAACAGGTCGAGGGCGCCCGGGCGCGCGCTGTCATGGGTCTCGACGATGATATTCATGCCCGCCAGGCTCGGGCCGAGGTCGGGCTGCAGGATGTCCACCTCGGCGCCTTCGGTGTCGATGAGCACCAGAACGCGGCGTCCGGCGAAGGCCTCGAAGTCCTGCGGCTGGAATTCCTCGCCGATCACCACCCGATCGGCCACGCCGTTCTTGGCGGCGAGCCCCGCGCAGGCGGCCCGGGCCGCCGGGTTGATGTCGTGGGCGTAGACCGTGACCTGCGGCGCGATCCGCGCCAGGCCCACGGCGTAGTAGCCGTCGGCGCAGCCCACATCGATGACGCAGTCCACCCCCGCCTCCAGCGCGGCGGCGAAATGCGGATGCAGCTCGGATTCGTAGGTGCCCAGCAGCCGCGCAATCAGCGCGCCTTCGGTCTGCACGGCCACATAGTCCATGCCGGCGAAGGGACCCCCACGGATCTTGAGCCCCTGCTGATGGATGTAGGTGTTGGACAGCATCTGCGAGCGCCAGCGGGCGAGCAGGTGCAGCAGCGAATAGAGCGCATCCTTGTCAGGCTTCTGCGGCCAGCCGCGTACGGCCTGGCGGACAAGCTCGGCGGCGTTGGTGGTCAGGCCCATAAGGGGGTGTCCTCAAGCTGCGAGGTCTAGGGGGCGCCCTCGCCCGGCCGGTAGCTTCGCTCGGTGTGGCCAGCCAGTTGCTCTGGCCAGAAATAGACCTCACGCAGGTCCCCGCCCGCATAGCGGGCGGCCTGGTCGTTGAAGTGGGGGCTCGACGGATAGCCGCTCTCGCCGCCGGCGGTCACGGCGAAGGCGCGCACCTTCGGACCGAACTCGACGACGGCCACGAAGCTGTTGCCCTTGTAGCCGTAGAGCCGCTTGGTCCCCGGATAGCGGCTCGCGCCAAAGGCGGCGAGCGACCCCCACTCCGATGAGGTGAACGGCACCGGGATCGACGGCCTGGCGTCATCGTGGTGTGGGTCGATGGAATCGTCGATCCTCTGGAAGCGGTTGATCTCGCCCCAGGGCGTGCGCCACGCGCCGAAGTCGGCGCTCAGCCGGTCGGAGGCCTCGGCCAGCGCCTGCAGCTTCTCGGCGTTCGTCGTGCCCTGCGCGATGTAGTCGATGACGTCGACGCCGGCGCGCTTCGCCGCGGCCTCCACCTTCGCCGAGATGGCGTCGCCCCAGAACACCGCCAGGGACGTCTCGACCGAGGACGCGCTCCAGCGATCGTCCCAGGCCCGCAGGGCCGCCACCTGATCGGCGAGCCTGGCCTTCAGCGGATCGCCGGCCGGTGCCGCGTCATAGGCGCCGGCCAGCGTCGGGATCAGCTTGGCGAAGGCCGGCAGGAAGGGATCGAAAGCGGCCTGCATCAGCGTCGGCGGGGTGAAATCCTTTCGCGCCGTGAGCACGAGGCCCGCATGGACGCCGCGCATGTTCTCGCCGGCCTGGTCCATGTAGCGCGGGAAGGTCTGCCGTTTCGGGCTGTTCGGCCCGGCGGCCGTCCAGGGCGCGTCGTTGGTGTTGAAGAGCCAGCCGTTCGGCGGGCTCAGGACATGCGGGACGTCCGCAAGGGCATGCAAGCCCCGCCAGTCGGTCGACGGGTCCGCGCCATCCACCGGCTTGGTGTAGTCGAAGCGGTTGTCGCGTTTCGGAATGAACTGCGGATGCAGGTAGGCGATCTCGCCGCGGTCGTCGGCGAACAGGGTGTTGTTCGAAGAGTTGGCCTTCAGCTCCGCCACCTTCACGAAGGAGGCGTAGTCGTGCGCCTTGGTGCGCAGGAAAGACTGCTCCAGCGCGGGGACCGGCCTGTGCATCAGGGCGATGGCGATCCACTTGCCGTCCGTGGCGCGGACGATCGGGCCGTGGTGGGTGCGGTAGACGGTGAAGCGGCGGCTGGCCATGGCCCCGGCCGCGGTCCGGTATGCAACGACGACGTTCGATACCTTCACCGGCCGAAGCGCCGCGCCGTAGCGGTAGAACAGCTTGCGGTCCTTGCGGACAATGGTCTCGGCGAACTCGTCGACGACATCGGCGCCCGTCGAGGTGTGCATCCAGCCGGCGTGGGCGTTGAAGCCCTGGTAGATGAAGAACTGGCCCCAGGTCACCGCGCCATAGGCGTTGAGGCCTTCGTCGCTCGTCATCTGCAGCTCGGAGCGGAAGAAGAACGAGGTGTGCGGGTTGATCAGCAGCAGCGCATGGCCATCCCGGGTGTGGGAAGGCGCGATCGCGAAGCCGTTGGAGCCACCGGCCTCGAGGCGCCCGCCGTCCGGCGCAAGCTTCGGCGACGGGGCAGCGTTGGCGGCCTTGGCGCCGCCGTAGAAGGCTTCCAGGTCCTTCAGGTCGGCGCGCTCGATATCCGGGCCGATGCTGCCCTCGCTGAACGACAGCGCCATCCATGGCTCGAAGTGGGTGATCACCCGGGGCTTCATCGCCGGATGGGCCGCCAGGTAGAAGTTGAGACCGTCGGCCCACCCCTGCATCAGCGCCCGCAGCCAGGGCGGGCTGGTCGCGTAATCGGCCTTCAGCTGGGCCGGATCGACGATCAACCTCATACGCAGGTCCTGCCAGATCGCGGCCGGTCCTTCGGCCTCGGCCGAGCGGCCCATGGCGTTGATGTAGTTGGTCTCCACGCGGTTGAAGTCGTCCTCAGCCTGGGCGTAGGCCATGCCGAACACCGCCTGCCGGTCGGTGTGGCCGTGGATATGGGCGACGCCCCAGTCGTCGCGGACGATGCGCACCTGCGCCGCCTCCGCGCGCTCCCGGGCCAATTCGTCGGGCGCGGCCGCAACCGAGGTGGCAAGGGTCGCCAGGACGAGGCCGAGAAGGAGTGTGCGCACGTCGAATCCTTGCGGTCTGAGGACCTGTGGTCGTCTAGCAGGCGCCAGGGTCGACGCCTACCAAGGCCGCCGCCTAGCCCCGAAGAAGCTCCAGGGTCCGCGCGTCGGGCGCGCCGCCGAAATATTTGTCGAGCGCCGCCCGGAAGAGCGGCTCGTCCGGCGCCGCCGCCTGGAACAGCGTCATGGACGAGCGGAACTTGAGGTCGTCAGGGCTGCCGAAGATCTCGTGCGCCGAGCGGCCTTCGACGCCGTTCACGGCCGCCGCGCCGTCCCGCAGACGCGACCCCAGCACCGGATGGTCGAGGTAGGCCCGCGCCTCGGCGAGCGAGCCGATCGCGTAGGCCTGCGCCGTCGGGCTCGAACCGAGGCCAGCGATCTGCGGGAAGACGAACCACATCCAGTGGCTCTGCTTGCGCCCGCGTTTCAGCTCGCCCAGCGCCTGGTCATAGACGCCTGCCTGGGCCATCACGAACCGCCGCAGGTCATAGGGGTCGTCCATGGCCGGCCTTCCGCTCGGGCAGGCGTGACAAGAGCGCCCGGGTCGGCTTTCTTGCACCGCCGCCATTCTTGCGGCCTCGAAGCTCCAGCCATTTGATCAGGACGTCATTTCAGATGCCACCACGGATGTTGCCCGAACCCACGCCGGAGACCCGGCATTTCTGGGACGGGTGCAGCAAGGGCGAGCTCCGCCTGCAGCGCTGCACCGACTGCGACGGCGGAAGCTACTTCCCGCCCCGGCCCTTCTGCCCCAGGTGCGGCAGCCGCAACGTCGAGGTCTTCAAAGCCTCCGGCAAGGCTGTGCTGTGGTCCTATGTCATCAACCACCGGCCCCGGCCCGACATGGGGACCGAGCCCTACGCCATCGCCGTGGTGAAGCTGGAGGAGGGCCCGACGATGATGACCAACATCGTCGGCTGCCCGCAGACGCCGGAGGCGCTGCCGCTCGACATGGCCGTGAAGGTGACGTTCGCCAGGCAGTCGGACGACATCAGCCTGCCGTTCTTCGAACCGGCGGGGGCCTGAGGTCATGAAGCGCAAATCCGTCGCGGTGGTCGGCGCCGCTGAGACCACCCGGATGGGCAAGATTCCCGACCAGTCGGTGATCGGCCTGCACGCCGACGCGGCGCTGAACGCGCTCGCCGACGCTGGCCTCAAGCCCTCCGACATCGACGGCGTGGCCACGGCCGGCGAGAG
>JAQGIX010000094.1 GCA_028290925.1 Phenylobacterium sp.
GAGGCCGCCGTTGGCCTGGATGCGGATCGACTGTTCCTTGTTGGTCGCCTTGTCGCGGGCCGAGACGTTGACGATGCCGTTGGCGTCGATGTCGAAGGTCACCTCGACCTGCGGCACCCCGCGCGGCGCCGGCGGCAGGCCCACCAGGTCGAACTGGCCCAGCATCTTGTTGTCGGCCGCCATCGGCCGTTCGCCCTGGAACACCCGGATGGTCACCGCCGACTGGCTGTCTTCGGCGGTGGAGAACACCTGGCTGCGCTTGGTCGGGATGGTGGTGTTGCGCTCGATCAGCGGGGTGAACACGCCGCCCAGGGTCTCGATGCCCAGGGTCAGCGGCGTCACGTCCAGCAGCAGCACGTCCTTGACGTCGCCCTGCAGCACGCCCGCCTGGACCGCGGCGCCCAGCGCCACGACCTCGTCGGGGTTCACGCCGGTGTGCGGCTCACGGCCGAAGAAGGCCTTCACGGTCTCCACGACCTTGGGCATGCGGGTCATGCCGCCGACCAGGATCACCTCGTCGATCTCGGACTTCTTCAGCCCCGCGTCCTTCAGCGCCTGCTCGCAGGGGCCGATGGTCTTGGCGATCAGGTCCTCGACCAGGGCCTCCAGCTTGGCGCGGGAGATCTTGATGTTGAGGTGCAGCGGGCCCGAGGCGTTCATCGAGATGAAGGGCAGGTTCACCTCGTACTGGGTGGTGAAGGAGAGCTCCTTCTTGGCCTTTTCGCCCTCTTCCTTGAGGCGCTGCAGGGCGAGCTTGTCTTTCCGAAGGTCGACCGAGGTCTCCTTCTTGAACTCGTCCGCCAGGAAGTCGACGATCCGCATGTCGAAGTCTTCGCCGCCCAGGAAGGTGTCGCCGTTGGTGGACTTCACCTCGAAGACGCCGTCGCCGATTTCGAGGACGGAGACGTCGAAGGTGCCGCCGCCCAGGTCATAGACGGCGATCTTCTTGCCCTCGTTCTTCTCGAGGCCGTAGGCCAGCGCCGCGGCGGTGGGCTCGTTGATGATCCGCAGGACTTCGAGGCCCGCGATCTTGCCGGCGTCCTTGGTCGCCTGGCGCTGGGCGTCGTTGAAGTAGGCCGGGACGGTGATCACCGCCTTCTCGACCTTCTCGCCGAGGTGCTGCTCGGCGGCTTCCTTCATCTTCTGCAGGATGAAGGCGGAGATCTGCTGCGGCGAATAGTCCTTGCCGTGGGCGCGCACCCAGGCGTCGCCGTTCGGGCCCTTGACGATCTCGTAGGGCACCATGCCCTTGTCCTTCTCGACCATCGGGTCGTTCCACTGGCGCCCGATCAGGCGCTTGATGGCGAAGAAGGTGTTGGAGGGGTTGGTGACCGCCTGACGCTTGGCCGGCTGGCCCACGACGCGCTCGCCGTCTTCCATGAAGGCGACCACGGACGGGGTGGTCCGCGCGCCTTCGGCGTTCTCGATCACCTTGGGCTGCTTGCCGTCCATGATGGCGACGCACGAATTCGTCGTGCCAAGGTCGATGCCGATGATCTTGCTCATTGAGAGTCTTGCTCGCTCCTATTTGGCGGACGCTGCGGGGAAGCCTTCGGATGAAGCGCTTCTTGGTCGGCCTCGTCCCCGATCGACTAAAGCTCGGCCGGGGCGCCCATCACGGGAACACCGGCTTCGCCTGCCGATATGGGGGAAATTGCCGGCCCTGCAAGAGCGAAAGCCCCTAATCCAGACAAGGACATACCCCGTAACACGGTTCACACGCTGGCTGCGAGACGCACGGCGAAGCTTCCGGTTCCCGGACAATCAGCCTCTGGGTCGCGGATCGGCCTGCCGGCCGTCCGGGATGACGGTCCTTCAGCCGTCGCTTTGACTCCGCGCAAGCCCGCGGGGCAGGATCGCCGCCTCAGGCAGGACCGCAAGCGGAGGCGTCCATGGTCACTCTCACTCGCGCCGAAGGCACTTGGGCCGGCGACCTCGACCTCACGCGGCGCTCGATCGCCCTGGCGCTGGCCGGCGGCTATGCGGTGGCGGCCTTCTCCGCCGAGGCCGATCCGATCCACACCGACGAGACGGGCCTGGTCACCGCGAGCGTGGCGATCCCCGCGGCCGACCGGAAGATTCCGGGCTATCTCGCCCGGCCCGCCGGCCCCGGCCGGCATCCGGTGGTGCTGGTGAATTCCGAGGTGTTCGGCGTCCACGAGTGGGTGAAGGACATCTGCCGCCGCCTGGCCAAGGCGGGCTACGTGGCCCTGGCCCCCGACCTCTTCGTCCGCGCCGGCGATCCCTCCAAGATCACCGACATGAAGGCGGTCATGGACATCGTGAAGGCGACACCGGAGGCGCAGGTGCTCGGCGACACCGCCGCCTCGCTGAAGTTCCTCAAGGCGCAGCCGTTCACCGACATGAAGCGGCTGGGCGTCACCGGCTTCTGCTGGGGCGGCGGGGCGACGTGGCGCGACTGCGAGACCTTCGCCGACTTCAAGGCGGGCGTGGCCTGGTACGGGCCGCTGCAGGCCGGCCCCTATCCCCGCCGGCCGCCGCTGGACGACGTGAAGGACCTGAAGTGCCCGGTGCTCGGCCTCTACGGCGGCCAGGACAAGGGCATTCCGCAGGCCGACGTCGCGGCCATGCGGGCGGCGGCCAAGGCGGCCGGCAAGCAGGTGGAGATCGTGGTCTATCCGGACGCCCAGCACGGCTTCCTGGCCGACTACCGGATCAGCTACAACCTGGCCGCCGCCGAGGACGCCTGGAAGCGGACCCTGGCCTTCTTCGCGGCGCATGGTGTGAAGTAGATGGCGCGCGACGGCGCCGGCGGTCGGGCCGCGCGATGAGCACGGCCGCCTCGAGCCTCGCCCGGCCGCGCCTGCAG
>JAQGIX010000102.1 GCA_028290925.1 Phenylobacterium sp.
TCCGATGAAGATGAACGGCTGCGCCCTGGTGCTGGTTGGCGCCCCGGCGGATTTCGGCGGTCCTCTGGAGGCCGTCTGCCGCTGGACGGCCCAGACCCTTGGCGAGGACGGCGAAGGCCGCGTCTACGCGCTCTGATCCGACGTCGCGTGGCGGGCCAGGAACGGGCCGGCGAGGGCCAGCACGCCGTCCGGGTTCTCGTCCATCAAGGTATGGCCGCCCCTTATGCGATGGGCTTCGACGAGCGGATGGTCGGCGTAGCGGGCGAAGTCCTCGTCGGTGAGCAGGCTGGGCGCCACGGGGCACTGTCGCTCCGGCAACAGCGGCAGGTCGCCGGCGATGACCAGCGTCGGCGCCGTGATTCGATTGAGCACCCAATCATAGGGTCGGTTGAACAGGGCCTCGTACGCGGGACCGATGTCGATCCCCCGCGCGCGGGCGTTGCGGATCACCCGATGCTGCGGCCACAGATGGTCCACCGTGAGGAGTGGCTCCACGGCGACCACGGCGCGGGCCGGCAAGCACATCGCGACGATCGCGCCGAGACTTTCGGCGACGATGGTCGGCGGGGTTTCGAAGTGCGACAGGGCCTGGCGCCAGGCGTCGATCCAGGCCTCCACCGAGACCTCATCAAGCTCCGCCGCGCGGCCATGACCGGGCAGTGTGACGAAGCCGGGATTCGGAACCTTGTCTCGCCACCAGGCTAGGTTGCCGGGAGCGCGCTTGAAGCCATGGATGATCAGCGTCGCGGGACGCGGGGTCTCGGCCAGGAAGACGACGCGTCCGCGCGAGGTGTCGATTACATAGCTCGTCATCTGATTCCGGCGCCGGCCACTCGGCAGATGGTTTGGCGACTGGGAAAAGGCCCGTCAATGCGGCCAGCGCCGCCGGCCGCTTGGCCCGCGGCGCCGGGAGGGGCTAAGACCAGGGGGTGAAACGGGCGGTGGACATCGCGGGGGGACTGGCGGGGCTGATCCTGCTGTCGCCGTTGCTGCTGGGCCTGGGCCTGGCGGTGCGGCTGGAAAGCCCGGGACCCGCCCTGCACTGGTCGCGCCGCGTCGGGCGGTTCAACCGCATCTTCGCGATGCCCAAGTTTCGCACCATGCGCACCGGCGCGCCGGACGTGGCCACCCACCTGCTCAGCGACCCGGAGCAGTGGATCACGCCGCTCGGCCGTTTCCTGCGCCGCACCAGCCTGGACGAGATCCCGCAATTCTGGAGCGTGCTGAAGGGCGACATGAGCCTGGTGGGCCCGCGGCCCGCCCTGTTCAACCAGGACGACCTGGTGGCGCTGCGCACCACGGCGGGCGTCGACGCCCTGCGGCCCGGCCTGACCGGCTGGGCGCAGATCAACGGCCGCGACGAGCTGCCGATCCCGGAGAAGGTGAAGCTCGACCGGGAGTACCTGGAGCGCATGTCGCTCAGCCTCGACTTCAAGATCATGGCGGGCACCGCCTGGGCCGCGGTCACCGGGCGCGGCGTAAGCCATTAGGAATTGAGGGGAACTCGACTGGACCGCCCGCGCGTTGAAGGGCTGACTTCGGAGTATTCGGTTCCTTGCCCAGCGAGACGCTCGATAAATCGCGCCCTGACGCCCGCGGCTGGATCGGCGACCGCTGGGCGGCGTTCCACGGCTGGCAAGCCCGCCACCACGTCCAGGCGGCGCATCGTCCGGGAACCGGCCGTCGCGCAGCCCTGATCACCGGCGGGGTTTTCCTGGCGCTGGCGCTGCTGGTCGCCTTCGTCGCGGCCATCTGGGACTGGAACTGGTTCCGCGCTCCGCTGGCCCACGCCGCCTCGTCTCGCCTGCACCGCGAGGTGAGCATCTCGGGGAACCTGCGCGTCCACCTCTGGTCGTGGAACCCGACCGCCACGGTCGACGGCGTCCACGTGGCCAATCCGGCCTGGGCGGGCGGCGCCTCGATGGCCGATGTCGGCCGGATCGCCGTGCGCATCCGACTCTTGCCGCTGTTCAGGGGACAGCTCGATCTGCGCCGGCTGGAGTTCGACGCGCCGAACGTGCGGCTGTGGCGGGACCGTCAGGGCCGGGCCACCTGGGATTTCTCCAACGGCCAGAAGAGCAACCAGCCGCTGCGGCTGCCGCCCATCCG
This sequence comes from Phenylobacterium sp., assembly GCA_028290925.1. Taxonomy (GTDB): domain Bacteria; phylum Pseudomonadota; class Alphaproteobacteria; order Caulobacterales; family Caulobacteraceae; genus Phenylobacterium. The sequence goes on from JAQGIX010000102.1 coordinate 2,110, forward strand.
CAACTTCATCATCCGCAACGGCGCGCTGAGCGTGCGCGACGATGTCCGCAAGCTCACCTTCACCGGCGCCATCGATGCGCGAGAGCGCCTGGGCCGGACGACGGACCATGGCTTCGAGATGCACGGCCAGGGCGCGCTGAACGCCCAGCCGTTCAACCTTTCGGTGACCGGCGGGCCGCTGATCAACATCGACCGCACCAGGCCCTATCCGTTCGACGCCGACATCCGCGCCGGCCAGACTTTCGTCACCGCCAGGGGCTCGGTCACAAAGCCCTTCGACTTCGGCCAGTTCACAATGGCCACCACCTCGCGCGGGCCGGACCTCGCCGATCTCTACGGCCTGACCGGCGTGCCGCTGCCCAACACCCCGCCCTACAATCTGCACGGCCGCCTGTCGCGCAACGAGCACGTCTACACGATCGATGGCCTGGGTGGCCGGGTCGGGTCGTCCGACCTGACCGGGAACCTCTCGGTGGATTCGGGCCGGGAACGGACATTGTTGACGGCCAACCTCCTGACCCACAGCCTGGACTTTCCGGACCTGGGCGCCCTGTTCGGCGGCGCGCCCAAGCCCGGCAAGATCGCTTCGCCGGCCCAGAAGGTGGTGGCCCAGCGCCTGGCGGCCGAGAACCGCATCTTCCCGGATTCCACCCTGGACGTCAGCCGCATCCGCCGCATCGACGCCGACGTGACCTTCAAGGCGCTGTCGATCCACGATGCCCCCGTGAACCTGACCGCCGCCTCGACGCGGGTGAAGCTGAACGACGGCATGCTCCGCGCCGAGCCCCTGACCCTGGACCTGCCGCGGGGCCGCATCACTGGCTATGTCCAGCTTAACGCGCGCAAGGGGACGCCCGTCACCGACCTGGACTTCAGGCTGTCCAACGCCCGGATCGAGACTCTTCTCCCCTTGAAGTTCCAGGGCGCGGCGCCGGTCATGGGGCCTCTGGTCGGCCGCGCCAGGCTCACCGGTACCGGCGATTCGGTTCATCAGGCCCTGGCCAACGCCAACGGCCAGGTGGTGGTGGTCGCGGCCGGCGGAGAAATCCGCAGCTCGGTCGCCGAGCTGATGGGCGTCGACCTGATCAAGGGCCTAGGCCTGCTGTTCGACAAGAGCCGGCAGACCACGCCGATCCGCTGCGCGGTGGGCGCCTTCCAGGTGAGGAACGGCGTGCTCGACACCAACCAGCTGGTGTTCGACACCGAGCCCGTGCTGGTGACCGGCTCCGGCCAGGTCAACCTCGGGACCGAGCGGCTGCACTTCGAGGTGCAGGGCCATCCGAAGAAATTCCAGCTCGTGCGCCTCGTGGCGCCGATCGTCGTGGACGGCCCGATCCGCGGCCCCAGCCTGACGGTCGAAAAGGGCAAGGCGATCGCCCAGGGCGGCGTGGCTGTGGCGCTCGCCACCCTGCTGTCGCCGCTCGCCGCCATCCTGCCGTTCGTGGACGCCGGCCTCGCCAAGGACGCCAACTGCGCGGGCCTGGTGGCGGGCGCGGTCCAGAAGGGCGCGCCGGTGCGCACAGCCGCCCGCTGAGCCCCCGTTGACGGGCGCCGCGACCTCCCGGCACAGTCGCGGCCGACACGCGCGGCGCGATCGGCGCCTGAGGAAGGGATTCTGTATATGGTCTTGGACTGGAAATCCGGCGCGGCGATCGCGCTGGCCGTCGGCGTGAGCGTTGCGGCCGGCGGCGCCTTCGCCCTCGACGCCCAGGGGCAGGCCGCGGCGACGACGCGCCACAACAACTTCAAGGCCCAAGGCGCAGCCTTCAAGGGCCTGCTCGACGAGTTGAAGAAGGACACGCCCGACAAGGCGGTGATCGCGACCAACGCCGCGAAGCTGAAGGCCTCCGCCGCCGCGCTTCCCACCTGGTTCGTCAAGGGCAGCGGGCCCGACGACGGCGTGAAGACCGAGGCGAAGCCGGACGCCTTTACGGATGCGGCCGGTTTCTCGGCCGCCGCGGCTCGCCTGAAGGACGAGACCGCCAAGCTCGATGCGCTCGCCCAGGCCAGCGACATCGCCGGCGTGAAAGGCCAGGTCCGCAACGTCGGCGGGGCCTGCAAGGCCTGCCATGACAAGTACCGGGTCCCCGAGAAGTCCTGAGGCGATGGCCGCGGGACCTTCGGTCCGCGCCCGGCTCTGGGACGGGCCGACGCGCATCGTCCATTGGGCGCTGGTGGTTCTCATCGCCTTCGCCTGGTGGTCGGCGGAGGCGGGCAAGATGGATTGGCACCGGCTTGCCGGCTACGCGGTCCTGGCCCTGCTGGCGTTCCGGCTGATCTGGGGCTTCGCCGGCTCGGCCAGCGCGCGCTTCTCGAGCTTCGTGCGCGGCCCGGCGGCGACGCTCGCCTATGCCCGCACCTTGCCGAGCCGGGTCAAGGCTGAGCTGCCGGGGCACAACCCGCTGGGCGCCTGGAGCGTGCTGGCGATCCTCGCGGTGCTGATCGCCCAGGTGGTCAGCGGCCTGTTCGCGGTGGACATCGATTCCATCGAGGCCGGCCCGCTGTCCGACCGCGTGAGCTACGACACCGGCCGGCTGCTCGCCAAGTGGCATCACTGGAGCTTCTCGGCGCTGGAGGCGCTGGTCGCGCTGCACGTGGCGGCGGTGGTCTTCTATCTCGCCTACAAGCGCATCAACCTGGTCCGGGCGATGATCAGCGGCCGGCAGCACTTCGCGCAGGACCCGGGGCTCGCCTTCGCGCCGGCCTGGCGCGCCGCGGTCGTCGCGCTGGTCGCCGGCGCGCTCGCCTGGTGGGTCGCGACGGGGCTGAAGCTCTAGCTGGCCTTCGCCGCGTCGTGCAGGCAGGTCAGCCAGGCGTCCTCTCGGGCCTTCTCCGCCTCGCGTAGTTTGGTCTCGGCGTCGCGGACCCCGGCGTCATGCTTGCGCCATTCGGCGACCGCGCCCTCGCGCGCCGCGCGGGCCGCCTCCAGGGTAGGGAAGCGGGCGAGCACGGCCCGGACCGAGTAGCTGACCGGTGGGCCCACGGTTTCGCGGTCGGGATAGAAGCCGGTGATCGAATCCGGGCTCTCAGTCTCGATGTGGAAGACGTCCGCCCAGCCGGCGTGGTGGCGCATCAAAGCCCAGGGCCGTTCCACGCGTTCGCTCACCGAAACCTCCTCGACCCCAGGGTCGTCCGCGAATCCGCCCGCGGCGGCTTCTCTCCCAAGCTAGCAAGCCGGGCGCAAGGCTCCAACGTGCGGCGGTGATTTTGCGCTTCCGTCGCGCCTGCGTTCCGTGGAAAAGCCTCGGCCATTGGTTTGATCATTCCAGCTGAGTCCAGGTTCTTGTCGAAAGTCGTGATCGGCCGCCAATTCTGCGGCCCGCCCAATTCCGGAAACGGCGGCTATGTGTGCGGCGTGCTGGCGAGGGACATCGCGGGTCCCGCCACCTCGGTGCTGCGCGCGCCGATCCCGCTGGACGTCGCGCTGACGCTGCAGCGCCAGGACGGCGCGGTGCTGTTGCTGGGCGCCGAGGACCAACTGATCGGCCGGGGCGATGCGTCCGCCGGGACCGAGCTGCCCGATCCGCCGCCGCCGCCATCCCTGGAGCAGGCCCAGGCCGCCGGCGCCCGCTATGTGGGCCTGACGGTCCCCTTCCATCCGATCTGCTTCACCTGCGGGACCGACCGCGGCGAGGGCGACGGCCTCAGGGTGTTCACCGGCCGGCTGGACGGCGCGCCCAAGGGCGTGGTGGCCGGCGTCTGGACGCCGCACGCCGACTTCGCCGACACCGAGGGCCTGGCGCCGGTCGAGGTCGTCTGGGCCGCGCTCGACTGCCCGGGCTACTTCGCCTGGGTGGAGCAGGAGGGGCGCCACGGCGCCTTGCTGGGCACCATGACCGGCGAGATGATCCGCCGCCCGCAGGTGGGGGAGCCGTGCATCGTGCTTGCCTGGACGCTGGCCCGCGAGGGCCGCAAGGAGACGGCCGGCGTGGCCCTTTACAGCGCCGCGGGCGAGCTGATGGCGCGCGCCCACCAGGTGTGGATCGTCATGGGGCCGCGTCCGCCGCTGGCCGCCGCGGCCGTCGCCACGGCCTGAGGCGAGACGCTCCAGCCCGCGCTTGCTAGTGTTCGCCCGAGGGCGGGGAGGGACGATGCGCGCGGCTTCGGTTTCGGACTATCGGGAGCTGGCCAGGCGCCGGCTGCCGAAGATCTTCTTCGAATATATCGACGGCGGCTCCTACGCCGAGGAGACCCTGCGCCGCAATGTGAGCGACCTGCAGGCGATCGCGCTGCGCCAGCGGGTGCTGCGCGACATGACCAACCTCGACATGAGCGTCCAGACGCTCGGCCAGACGCTGGCCATGCCGGTGGGCCTGTCGCCGGTGGGCATGGCCGGGATGTACGCCCGGCGCGGCGAGGTGCAGGCCTCCAGGGCCGCCACCGCCGCCGGTGTGCCCTTCTGCCTCTCCACGGTCGGCGTCTGCTCGGTGGAGGAGGTGGCGCAGGGGTCCGTCGCACCCTGGTTCCAGCTCTATATGCTGAAGGACCGCGGCTATATGGCCGAGCTCCTGGGCCGCGCCAAGGCGGCCGGCTGTCCGGTGCTGGTGTTCACCGTCGACCTGCCGGTGCCCGGGGCGCGCTATCGGGATGTCCGGTCCGGCTTCACCGGCTCGAGCGGCCTTTCCGGCGCGCTGAATCAAGCCTGGGACGGGATCACTCATCCGGCCTGGATGTGGGACGTCTGGGCGAACGGGCGGCCCCACAGCCTGGGCTCGGTGGCCGGCGCCCTGACCCAGCGGAGCCGGCGGGTGACGGACTTCCTGGCCTGGATCGCGCGCAACTTCGACCGCTCGGTGACCTGGGCCGACCTCGACTGGGTGCGCGAGCATTGGGACGGACCAATCGTCATCAAGGGCCTGCTGGACGTGGCGGACGCCCGCGAGGCGGCGCGCTGCGGCGCGCAGGGGCTGGTGGTCTCCAACCATGGCGGCCGGCAGCTCGACGGGGTGCGCTCCTCGATCTCGGCCCTGCCGCGGATCGCCGACGCGGTGGGCGGCGATTTGGAGATCTACATGGACGGCGGCATCCGTTCGGGCCTCGACGTGCTGAAGGCGCTGTCGCTGGGGGCCAAGGCCTGCTTCGTCGGCCGCGCCTGGGCCTGGGCGCTCGGCGCCGGCGGCGAGAAGGCCGTCGCCCAGATGCTCGCCATCCTGCGATCCGAGCTCGCCGTGGCCATGGTTCTCACCGGCTGCACGACGGTCGGCGCCGCCGGCCGCGATCTCCTCGACCTCGACTGAACGGACCGCCAAGGTCCGCGTTACGCTCGGCAGGTGAAACAGCCCGGCGGGCCATGACGACGGCGCCTTTGGTCAGTGTGATCGTTCCGGCCTACAACGCCCAGGCGTTCGTGGGCCGCACGCTTGCCTCACTGCGCGCCCAGACCCTCAGCGATTTTGAAGCCATCGTGGTCGACGACGGATCGAGCGACGCCACCGCCGCAGTCGTGTCCGAAGCGATGGCGGCCGATCCCCGCTTCCGGCTGATCCGCCAGGCGAACGGCGGCGTGGCCGTGGCCCGCAACCGCGCGCTGGCCGAGGCCCGCGGCCGCTATGTGGCCAACCTGGATTCCGACGACCTTTGGCGGCCGCAGTTCCTGGAGCGCACCGTCGCGGCGCTGGAAGCCGCCGGCGAGACGGCGGTGTTCGCCTTCGCCCGCACCCTGTGGATAGACGAGCAGGACCGGCTGTTGGACCAGGCCGAGACGCAGCTGGCGGCGGTGGTCGACTACCGCGAACTGCTCACCCGCAATCCGATCGGCAACGGCAGCGCCATGCTGATGCGCGCCGATGCGGTCCGCGCGGTGGGGGGCTACGACGCCGGGCTGGTCCACGACTTCGGCCAGACCGAGGATTGGCAGCTCTCGCTGCAGCTTTCCTGGCGCGGCGCGGTGGCCGCCGTCGATGAGCCCCTGGTGCTCTACCGGATCGCGCCACAGAGCTCGTCCCACGCCCTGGAACGCTCGGCGCGCGGGGCCCTGGAGGTGATCCGCCGCTGCGAAAGCCATGGGCCCCGCCTCAGGCGCCACGACTATTGGACCGCCCGCAGCCTGACCCTGCTCTGGCTCGCCCGTCGCGCCGTGCGCATGCGGCGCCTGGGCCTGGCCCTGCGGTTCGCCGCCCGCGCCTATCTGTTCAATCCGCTGTGGTTCACCCTGCGGGAGCTGCGCGCGCCGGTGGTCAAGGCGCTGCTGTCGCCCCTTCGGATGGGCCGGCGCTCGGTCGGCGCGCCCGCCGTCTAGGATTTCTGGGCCGGAGCCACGCCGGGCGCGAGCGCGGGGCCGGGCCGCCGGGACGCCATGCCGGTGCGGAACAGCCTCATCAGCGGCTTCTCGGCGAGCTGGTAGGCGAGCAGGCCGACCACCACGCCGGTGGCCACCGAAACCACGAACACCGGAACGGGCGCCGTCAGTCCAAGGTTCTGCAGCCCGCGCACCGCCGCGGAGATCGCTAGGCCGTG
>JAQGIX010000105.1 GCA_028290925.1 Phenylobacterium sp.
CCAACGTGGTGTTCAAGGAAGGCCTCAACGAGGACCTGGCCGCCACCGCCGTCTGGGGCAGCCAGCAGGCCAACCTGTTCCCCGGCGCCCGCTACGACGGCGTGTTCGGCATGTGGTACGGCAAGGCTCCGGGCGTGGACCGCACCGGCGACGCCTTCAAGCACGCCAACTTCGCCGGCGTCTGGCCAAAGGGCGGGGTGCTGGCGGTGGCCGGCGACGACCACAACTGCAAGTCCTCCACCCTTCCGTCGCAGTCGGAGTACGCCTTCCAGGATTTCGAGATGCCGGTGCTGTCGCCGGCCGACGTGCAGGAGGTGCTGGACTACGGCCTCCTGGGCTACGCCATGTCGCGGTTCTCCGGCCTCTGGGTCGGGCTGATCGCCGTGGCCGACACCATGGATAGCGGCGTCACCATCGACGTCGGTCTCGACCGCCACAAGTTCGTCACCCCCGACCACTTCCGCATGCCGGCCGGCGGCCTCGGCATTCGGCTGAAAGACCAGCCGCTCGACAAGGAGCGCCGGCTCCGCACCCAGAAGCTGCCGGCCGCCCTGGCCTTCGCCCGCGCCAACCGCATCGACCGGGTGATGCTGGGCTCGTCGCGCCCGAGGCTCGGCATCGCCTGCCAGGGCCAGGCCTACAAGGACGTTATTGAGGCCTTCGCGGCCATGGGCATCTCCAGCCGCGAGGCGGCCGACTTAGGGGTGGCGATCTACAAGGTCGGCATGCCCTGGCCGCTGGAGCCCACGGGCATCCGCGCCTTCGCCGCCGGCCTCGAGACCCTGATGGTCATCGAGCACAAGCGCCCGCTGATCGAGACCCAGGCCCGCGCCGCCCTCTACGACCTGCCGGCCCACGCCCGGCCGCGGATCATCGGCAAGACCGACGAGCACGGCTCACCGCTGCTCTCCGACCTGGCCTCGCTGTCGGTGGCCGAGGTGGCGCTGGCCATCGCCGACCGCCTGCCGCCCGGCCCGCATATGGAGCGGGTGCACGACTACCTGGCCCGCGTCTCGGCCGCCTCCATGGCTGCGGTGACGCTGTCCAGCGACCAGCAGCGCAAGCCGTTCTTCTGCGCCGGTTGCCCGCACAACACCTCGACCCGCCTGCCGGAGGGCTCGCGCGCGCTGGCCGGCATCGGCTGCCACTACATGGCCAGCTTCAACGACCCCAACACCGACCTCACCAGCCACATGGGCGGCGAGGGCCTGTCGTGGATGGGCGCCTCGCCCTTCACCGAGGAGAAGCACGTCTTCGTCAACCTCGGCGACGGCACCTACAACCACTCGGGATCGCTGGCCATCCGCGCCTCGGTCGCGGCGAAATCCAACATCACCTACAAGCTGCTGTTCAATGACGCGGTCGCCATGACCGGCGGGCAAGCCGCCGAAAGCGGCTTCACCCCGGCGCAGATCACCCGCCAGCTCGCCGCCGAGGGCGTGACCAGGACCGTCATCGTGGCCGCCGAACCCGAGCGCTACGAAGGCGCCACCGATCTCGCCCCCGGCGTCGAGGTGAAGCCCCGCACCGACCTGATGAAGGTGCAGCGCGAGCTGCGCGAGACCGAGGGCGTCACGGTCCTGCTTTACGACCAGGTCTGCGCCACCGAGAAGCGCCGCCGCCGCAAGCGCGGCAAGATGGCCGCCGCCCCGCGTCGTGTGATGATCAACCCGCTGGTCTGCGAAGGCTGCGGCGACTGTTCGAAGACCTCGCACTGCGTCTCGGTCGAGCCGCTGAACACCGAGTTCGGCCGCAAGCGGAAGATCAACCAGTCCACCTGCAACCAGGACTACACCTGCCTGGACGGCTTCTGCCCCTCGTTCGTCACCCTGGAGGGGGCCGACAACGCCCACCGCGAGGCCATGCCGGCGCTGACTGCGGACTCCACGCCGCTGCCGGCCTTCGAGAGCTTCACCGGCGTGAAGAACATCGTCTTCACCGGGGTCGGCGGCACCGGCGTCACCACCGTCGCCTCGATCCTGGCCATGGCCGCCCACGTGGACGGCCGCGCGGCCTCGGTGGTCGACATGACCGGCCTGGCGCAAAAGGGCGGGGCTGTGTTCAGCCACGTGCGCATCGGCGAGGCCGAGGAGACCACGGTCGGCGGCCGCATCCCGGCCGCCAGCGCCAATGTGCTGATCGCCTGCGATATCCTGGTGGCGGCCGGGCCGGACGCGCTCTCGCTCTACGCCAAGGATCGCACCGTCGGCGTCGGCAACGCCGACTTCACCCCCACCGCCGACTTCGTCACCGAGCGCGACGTGCGCTTCGATTCCGACGCCCAGGCGCGACGCATCCAGGCGGCGGTGAAGGCCTACGACAGCCTGCCGGCCAACACGCTGGCCGAGGCCAACCTGGGCGATGCGATCTACGCCAACATGATCATGCTGGGCTTCGCCTGGCAGAAGGGGATCGTGCCGGTCTCCAGCCGCGCCCTCTACCGCGCCATCCGCCTGAACGGGGTGGCGGCGGAGGCCAACCTCCAGGCCTTCGAGCTGGGCCGCAAGGCCGCCCACGACCCCGCCGCCCGCGGCCGCCGCGAGGACGACGTGGCGACGCCAGAGACCCTGCCGCTCGACCTCCTGATCCAGCATCGGGCCAAGGAGCTGACCGCCTACCAGAGCGCCGCCTACGCCAGGCGCTACCTCGACCAGGTGGCCGCCGCCCGCGCCGCCGAGACCCGGCTCGGCTCCGAGACGCTGACCCGCGCGGTGGCGGTGAACCTCTACAAGCTGATGGCCTACAAGGACGAGTACGAGGTGGCCCGGCTCTATTCCGACGGCCGCTTCGACGCCTATCGCGCGGGCGTCTTCAAGGGCGGCAAGGCCAAGGTCTGGCTGGCGCCGCCGATCCTGGCCCCCAAGGACGCCGACGGCCGGCCGAAGAAGATCGCCTTCGGCGGCTGGATGCTGGACGCGGCCTTCCCGACGCTCGCCAGGCTGAAGGTGCTGCGCGGCACGCCGCTGGACCTGTTCGGCTACACCGCCGAGCGGAAGATGGAGCGCGGGTTGCTCGCCGACTACGAGGCCGGGCTGGCCAGGCTGCTCGCCGGGCTGACGCCGGAGCGGCTGGCCACCGCCGTCAAGATCGCCGCCGTCCCGCAGCAGATCCGCGGCTACGGCCACATCAAGGACGCCTCCGTGGGCCCGGCCAAGGCCGAGGAAGCCCGGCTCTGGAAAGAGTGGGAGAACGTCGCGGCGCGGGCGCCTGTCCCGGCCTAGCGCTGCGCGGCGTTGGTGGCGGTGATCGTCTCGAACAGCGGGATGAGGTCGCGGATTTCCCGGTTCTCGACCCGGTAGGCGCCCGCGAACGGGTGGTCCACGTCCAGGATGAACATGAAGATCAGCCCCAGCGCCATGGCCAGTCCGGCGATGATCAGCGAGTTCATCGGCGTCGCCGGGAAGACGAAGGTGTAGGCCACGATCACCCCTGCCCCGGTCGCCACCACCAGCCAGAACAGGCCCGGCAGGGCGGCGCGCGAGGCGATCATCCGCGTGCGGCGATGCTCCACCACCTCGTTGAGCTTCTTGAACACCTCGCCGTAGATCACCGTGTCGCGGGGGGTCCTCGGCTGGATCTCCGAGACGTCGTGGAACAGCACGATCAGCGACTCCACCGCCTTGGGACCCGGCTCACCCTTCGCCAGCCTCGGCCACTCGTCCTCGATCACGGCGTGGACATAGCTCTTCACCCCCGCGCGCGCCTTGGCGGTCTCGTCGCCATAGACGGTGAGGTCGCGGTAGAGCTCGGAGATCGCGGCCGCCTCCTGGGCGACCGCCTTGTCGGCCGTGCCGTAGTCCTCCCAGACCTGCACGGCGGCGAAGGCCAGCATGATGCCGATGAAGGCCGCGACCACGCCCATCAGCGCCACCGCGAGTTCGGTCTCCTGCTTAGGCGCTCGCTTGGGGATGAGCGCGCGGACCGCCAGGTGCCCGCCCACGCCGACGGTCACCGCCAGCCCCAGCACAAGGATACTGCTCAGCCACAGCGGCAGGTTCAGATAGGCGTCCAGCATCGGTCCGCGCCCCCCAGGCACGCGAAACCCTGCGCCGAAGCCCGGCCTTCGACAAGCCCGGGTCCCAGCGCCGTTGACCGCAGAGATTACAGATGTAGATTATTACATCTGTCGTCCCGGCAGCGCGAGGTGCCCCATGGCCACGGATTTCGGCGCCCCCACGCGGCCAAGCTGGCGGCGAGGGCAGCGCTGGGCTGTCGCCCGATCGGTCGGCGGAAAGGCCGCGCTCGTCGTCGGATTGCTCCTGGTCGCGAGCGTGCCGACCGCGATCCCCCTCTCGATCGAGCAGATGAACATCGACAAAGGGCCGTCGTCCAACCCGATCGGCAAGCCCTGCCGGCGGATTTCACAGGCGCTGTTCAACCGCGGCTGGACCGCTCCGCCGCGCACCTTCGCCTTCGTGGGCGCGACCTTCACCCGGCGCCGCGGCGACGCCGACTGCAGCGCCGGCCGGCACGGCCTGCTCGGCCTCGTGGGGCCGGTCTATCCGGTCTGCGAGTTCGACGCGCCGGTGGAGCTCGCGGTGACCAGCGGCGGCAAGGCGGCCTGGTTCGACGTCCGGCCCGGCTATACCGCCGTGGTCGAGGCCCGGCCGGACGGGTCCCGCTGCACCATCACCGGCCTCTTCCAGTTCTACCCGAGCCGCACGCCGAAATCCTAGGCGACGGCGGCCAGGTTCCGGGTCCGCAGCGCCGCGTCCAGGCTGGCGTAGTCGGCGAAGCCCGTGACCGGCGTCACCAGCGCGGCCCACTGGGCGTCCATCGCCGCCACGACGGCCGGTGAGAGCTCCTGCTTGTGACCGCCCACGCCGCCCTTGCGAACCTTAGCGGAGTCACCGCCGGGCGGCACGTTGCAGCGCCGCTCCGAGGCGGTGCGCATCAGGATGTCGTCGAACTTGTCCTTGTGCCGCAGCATGAACGGCAGTGAGGAATTCTCCAGCGTCAGGGCCAGCAGTTCTGCGTCGAGGTCGATCCCGCAGAAGGCCGCGACGCGGTGGACGGCCATCTCCGGCTCGGCGTTCATGTGCTCGTAGGAGAGCAGCAGCACGTCGGGATTGTCGCGCTGGTCCCACCAGCTGAGCAGATGGCGCCAGATGTCGGTCCCGGCCGCCACGCGGCCGAGCCAGCCGGCCGCGAACTGGTCCATGGAAATCGCCCCCGGCTCGATGAGCCAGCCCTCCATGAAGCGGTACATGGAGACCAGGGCGTCCTTGGGCTCGCGCAGGGCCACCATGTAGCGCGCGCCCTTGGGGATGCGGTCATAGCCCAGGTGGCTCTTGAAGCCGCGGGGCTCGGCCCGTTGCGGCGCCTCCAGGTCGACGCCGACGATGGCCGCGGTCTCGATCCACGGCACGACGCGGGAGATGTCGTCGAAGTCCATCTCGCCGCGGGTGCGCAGGGTGTGGAAGATCTGCTGCAGCCAGGTGGTGCCGCACTTGCTGTAGGGCGAGATGACCACGTCGCTGGGCCGCGGCCGATAGGACTGCACGCCCGCCACTACGTCCTCGGGCCCGAACAGCTTGCCCGCGATCTGCCCGAACTCCGCCGGGTTGCGCGCGCGATGCGGTGCGATCTGATCCATGGTGAGGCCCCCTCCCTTTGCCAGCTCCCAGTCTAACGACATCGGGCCTCGGCTGCACATGTTCCGCGAACGACGTTCTTGACGACCTCGTCCGCCGCTACTCCACCGCCTTCATCACCCCCTCGATCATGGCGTTCCGCGCCGCCGAGAGGTCCTTGCCGGTGGCGCGCGGCCAGGCGGCGTTCTGGACGATGATCAGGCGGTCCTTGGGGAAGGTGGTGATCGACTGGCCGAAGATGCCCACCGCCTCGTAGCGATCCGGCGCGCGGATCCACCAGAAGTAGCCGTAGCCGGCGCCGGGCTCGGTCGCGCCATTGTCGATCTGCTTCTTCGTGGCTTCCGCCGTCCAGTCCGCCGGGACGACCTGTTTTCCGCCGGCCTTGCCGCCCCCCAGGATGAACTGGCCCACGCGGGCGTAGTCGCGCAGCGTCATGGAGATGCAGCAGCCGCCACGCTCATAGCCGCCGAGGTCGGTCATCCAGACCGCGTCGCGCTCCATGCCGTAGGGCTTCCAGATCTTCCGCGACGCATATTGGGCGAGCGGTTCGCCGACCGCCTTGGCCACCAGTATGCCCACCAGGTCGGTCTCGCCGGTGTTGTAGTTGAACTTGCCGCCCGGTGGGTTGGCGCGCGGCAGCTTGCGCAGATAACTGACGATCGGATCGACGCCGGGCTCGAGGATGGCCGTGCCGGCCACCGCCACGTCGGACTTCGGATCGACGTAGTCCTCGTTCCACTTCACGCCCGAGCTCATCATCAGCATCTGGCGGACGGTGACGCCCTCATAGGCCGAGCCCTTCAGCTCGGGGATGTAGTCGGTGACCGGCGCGCTGAGGCTCTTGATCTTGCCGTCCTGGATCGCCGCGCCCACCAGGGTCGAGGTCACCGACGTGGCGACCGAGAAGGAGGTCCAGCGGTCGGCCGGCTTGCGGCCCAGGCCGTAGCGCTCCAGCACGATCTTGCCGTCCTTCAGGACCAGCAGGCCGGAGACCCGGTAGGCCTTCATGTAGTCGGCGATGGTCCAGGTCTTGCCGTCGAACTCGAAGCTGGGCTCGATCTGCCGCGTGGCCCTGGGCAACGGGTGGACCTTGGCCCCGCGCTTGACCACCTGGGTGCTGTAGATGCTCTCGATGGTCCGGTAGCCCACCGCCTGCGTCTCGCCGTGCCAGGCGAGGATGCTGGGCGTGCCGGGCTTGATCGGCGTCTGGGCCAGCGCCGGCGCGCCGGCCAGCACGGAGGCCGCGGCCAGCCAGGATACGATCCGACGCATAGGCGATTCCCCTCCAACGACAGGGCCGCGACCCTAGCCGACCACGCCTGCGGTTTCCAAGGCGACGCTAAGACGTTAGGCGAAGGCCCATGGCCGAGTTCGACTTCGATGCGGTGGTGGTGGGCGCGGGCGCCGTGGGCCTGGCCTGCGGCTACGCGCTCGCCCGGCGCGGCCTCTCGGTCGCCGTCCTGGAGCAGGACAAGGCGATCGGCCAGGGCGTCTCCTCGCGCAATTCCGAGGTGTTCCACGGCGGGCTCTACTTTCCGACCGGCTCCCTGAAGGCGCGGCTCTGCGTGCAGGGCCGCCGCGCGCTCTACGCCTTCCTGGGCGCCCACCACGTGACCTACGACCGCTGCGGCAAGCTGGTGGTGGCCACCGCGCCGGAAGAGGTCGAGCGCCTCGACGCCATCCTCGAACAGGCTCACGCCAACGACGTGGAGGGCATGGCGCGGCTGTCCAAGGCCGAGGCCCTGGCGCTCGAACCCGAGTTGACGTGCGAGGCCGCGCTGATCTCGCCGCAGAGCGGGGTCTTCGACAGCCACGGCTACATGCTGGCCCTGCAGGGCGAGATCGAGGCGGCGGGCGGGGCCGTCGTGCTGGCCACGCCGTTCGAAGGCGCGGCCCCCCTGGACGGCGGCGGGTTCGAAGTCCGCGCCGGCGGCGCGGAGCCGGCCAGCCTCAGCTGCCGCTACCTGGTCACTGCGCCGGGCCTCTCGGCCCAGGCCGTGGCCGGCTCGATCATGGGCTTCCCGGCCCAGGCGATCCCGCCCGGCCACTTCGGCAAGGGTCGCTACTTCCGCCTGGCCGGCAAGGCGCCCTTCGCCCACCTGATCTATCCGCCCCCGATCCATGGCGCGCTCGGCACGCACTACCGCCGCGACCTGGGCGGCCAGGCGGTGTTCGGGCCGGACCTGATCTACGTGGACAAGCTGGACTACAGCGTCGATCCGGAGGCGGCCGAAGGGTTCTACAAGTACATCCGCAAGTTCTGGCCGGGCCTTCCGGACGGCGCGCTCAGCCCCGACTACGCCGGCATCCGCCCCAAGCTGCACGGGCCCGACGAGCCGCAGCCCGACTTCCGCATCGACGGCCAGGATGTCCACGGCCTCGACGGCCTGGTCGCCCTGTTCGGCATCGAGAGCCCGGGGCTGACCTCGTCCCTGGCGATCGGCGACGAGGTCGCGGCCCGGCTTGGCCTTGCCTGACGGGCCTCGGCTGCGCCAGATGGCGGCTGCGAGTCGGGGAAGTTGAGATCATGGCGTTGCGCGCGTTTCTAGTCCTGGCCGTGGCGCTGTTCGCCGCGGTCTCCGGTCCGGTGGCGCGGGCGCAGGCCGTCGCGCCAACCTCGGCCCCGGCCTATGATCCGCTGAAGACCTTCGCTCCGCTCACCCTGCCGCAGCCGGCCGGACAGATCCGAACCGGGGCGGGAACGCCGGGTCCGGCCTACTGGCAGAACCGCGCCGACTACCGCATCGACGCGCGGCTCGATCCGGCGGCCAAGCTGCTCAGCGCCGAGGTGGTGATCACCTACGCCAACAACAGCCCCGATGCGCTTGACGCGCTATGGCTGCAGCTCGACCAGAACATCTACCGCGCCGACAGCCGCGGCGCGGCCCTGGGCGGCCGTCCGCGGCACGAGTTCACCGACGGCTACGCCATCGAGGCGGTGCAGGTCGAAGCCGGCGGCCGGCTGGTCGCCGCCGACCACCTGATCAGCGACACGCGGATGCGGGTGGCCCTGCCGCAGCCGCTGCGGTCCGGCGGCCAGCTGAAGCTGCACGTCCGCTACCACTACACCGTGCCCGCCACGTTCGGCGGCCGCACCGCCTGGACCGACACCCGCCTCGGTCAGGTCTTCGATATCGCCCAGTGGTATCCGCGGATGGCGGTCTACGACGACCTACGCGGCTGGGACACGCTCCCCTACATCGCCAACGAGTTCTACCTGGAGTACGGCGACTTCGACTATGCGATCACCGTCCCGGCCGACATGATCGTCGCGGGCTCAGGCGCGCTCACCAACCCGCAGGAGGTCCTGACCCCGGAGCAGCGCGCCCGCCTGGAGGCCGCCCGCGCCAGCGACCGCACGGTGATGATCCGCACGCCGCAGGAGGTGACCGCCGCCGCGGCCCGGCCGCCGGCTACCGGGACCAGGACCTGGCGCTTCCACATGGACCGCACCCGCGACGTGGCTTTCTCGGCCTCCCGCGCCTTCGTCTGGGACGCCGCGCGCATCAACCTGCCGGACGGCAAGACCGCGCTCGCCCAGTCCGTCTACCCGGTGGAGAGCGCCGGCGCGCCGGCCTGGGGCCGTTCGACGGAATATCTCAAGGACGCCGTCGAGCACTTCTCGGCCCGCTGGTTCCCTTACCCCTGGCCGAACGCCATCAACGTGGCCGGCCCCACCTCGGGCATGGAATATCCGGGCCTGGTGTTCGACGGCATCCCCGACCAGGGCAAGGAGCTGTTCTGGATCACCGCCCACGAGATCGGCCACACCTGGTTCCCGATGGTCGTCGGCTTCGACGAGCGGCGCGACGCCTGGATGGACGAGGGCTTCAACACCTTCATCGACACCTACGAGTCCGACGATTTCGCCGGGGGGGTCTATGGGCCCAAGCGGGATTCCGAATTTGCGCCTGACAAAGGAACGCCGGCCGAACAGATGGCGCTCCTGCTCGCCGATCCGGCGGCCCCGGTGATCCTGACGCGGGCCGACGCCATCCGCGAGAAGTACCGGCACCCGGTCACCTACTTCAAATCCGCCTTCGGCCTGACCCTGCTGCGCGAGGACATCCTGGGTCCCGAGCGGTTCGATCCGGCGTTCCGCAAGTTCATCGCCGACTGGGCCTACAAGCACCCCAAGCCGTCGGACTTCTTCCGGGCCATGGAGAGCGCCGGCGGCGAGGACCTCTCCTGGTTCTGGCGCGGCTGGTACTTCAACAACTGGACCCACGACCTGGCGGTGACCGCCGTCAAATACGTCGAGGGCGATCCCGCCCGCGGCGCGGAGGTGACGGTGGCCAATCTCGGCCAGCTGCTGCTGCCGGCGACGCTGCGGATCACCTATGCGGGCGGCCGGACCCGCGACATCCGCGTGCCTATCGAGACCTGGATGCAGAACGCCAGCCACGTCTTCGCCGTCACCTCCGGCGGGCCTATCGTCGAGGCGAACATCGACCCCGACCGCCGGCTGCCCGACCGCGACCGGTCCAACAACACGTTCAAACCCTAGGGCGGACCCGCCATGAAGAACCGCATCACCGAACTGCTGGGGATCAAGTACCCCATCGTCCAGGCCCCCATGGGCTGGATCGCCCGCGCCCAGCTGGCCAGCGCCGTCTCCAACGCGGGCGGCTTAGGCATCATCGAAACCTCCTCCGGCCGCCTCGACGAAGTGCGCGCCGAGGTCGTGAAGATGCGCGGCCTGACCGACAAGCCATGGGGCATCAACGTCGCCCAGGCCTTCGTGCGCGATCCGGACATCGTGGCCTTCGTGGCCGACCAGGGCGTGAAGTTCGTCACTACCTCGGCTGGCGACCCCAACAAATACTGCGAGGCGTTGAAGGGCCGGGGGCTGACCGTCTTCCATGTCGTGCCATCGCTGGCCGCGGCGCTGAAGGCCATCGAGGCCGGCGTCGACGGCCTGGTGGTCGAAGGCGGCGAGGGCGGCGGGTTCAAGAACAGCCGCGACGTGGCGACCATGGTGCTGCTGCCGCTGGTCTGCTCGAAGGTCGGCGTGCCGGTGATCGCCGCCGGCGGGATCGTCGACGGGCGGTCCATGGCGGCGGCCTTCTGCCTGGGCGCCGAGGCCGTGCAGATGGGCACCCGCATGGTCTCCGCCGCCGAGAGCCCGGTGCACCAGAACTGGAAGGACATGATCGTCGGCGCGAAGGAGACCGACACGGTGTTCCTGAACCGCTTCGGCCCCGGCCCGGCGCTGCGCGCGCTGCGCACCGAGAAGACCACGCTCTACGAGAAGGAGCCGCCGGAAAACATCATGGGCGAGTTCGGCCGGGCGCTCGATCTCTACTTCGGCGGCGACATGGAGGCCTCCATCGCGCTCTCCGGCCAGGTGGCCGGCCGCATCGACGAGGTGAAGCCGGTGGCCCAGATCCTGCGCGAGACCATCGCCGAGTTCGAGGCGGTGATGAGCGAGATGGGCGCGAAGTACGGCAAGGCGGCCCAGCCGGCCTGAGCTACTTCGGCAGGGCGGCGAGCCAGGTGAGGATCTCGCTCTCCAGCCGGATGCGGTCGGTGTTCCAGCTGTGGTCGGTGGCCACGTGGACCTCGCGGACCTGCGAGCCGCCGGCCTTGCGGACCGCCTCCACCATCGCGTGGTCCAAGGTGGCCAGGCCATCGTCGGCGCTGAGCACCAGCAGCCGCCGGCCGGCGAGCTTCGGCGCGGCGGAGGCGAAGCTGTAGGCGCCCAGCGCCGCAATCTCCTCGGCCATGCTCTGCGGTGTGACGCCGGCCAGGCTCTCCATGTTCTCGCGCGCGGTCTGCAGCCGGACCGCCAGCGGCAGGCCGGCCATGAAACCCATGTCGGCGGCGGAGATCAGCACTGCGCCCTTCACGGCCGGATCCTCGGCGGCGGTCACGGCGGTGACCCAGCCGCCCATGCTGTGGCCCATGATCACCATGCGGGCCGGATCGATCTGCAGGTTCGCGGCGACCTCCGGCCGGCGCAGATAGGCCAGCACCGCCTTGGCGTCGGCCAGGTTGCCCTTGAAGCTGAAGGTCCCGGGGCTGCCCCAGGAGCCGCGGTAGTTGAAGGTCACCGCCGTCCAGCCGGCGCGGCGGATCGTCTGGGCGAGGTCGAGGCTCTTCTCGTTGCCGGGCAGGCCGTGCAGCAGCACGACCGTGGGATGGGCGCCCGCGCCGGACGGAATGTAGGCCAGGCCGTTCACTTCCACGCCGCCGGTCGGGATGTGCAGCACCTCGGAGCGGGCGGGATGGGCCTTGTCGGCCGGCGGGTCGGTGTAGATGGCGGCCGGCGGCAGCGGCGGAGCCGCTTGCGCGCTCGTCGCCAGGACCAGGGCCGCACAGCCCGCCAGGATCCACATCTTCATTGTCGCCCCCCAAGATTCCCCCGCCAGCTAGTGGCTATTTCGGCGCGATCCTCAAGACCCGACCGTTGCTGTTGTCGGTCAGCACATAGAGCGCCCCGTCCGGCCCGACGATTACGTCGCGGATGCGCTCGCCCAGGTCCTGCAGCAGCCATTCCTCGCCCACCACCCGCGCGCCGGCCAGCGTCAGCCGCGCCAGGTGCGTGGAGGCGAGGCCGCCCACGAACAGGTTGCCCTTCCAGGCCGGGAACAGGTTGGCGTCATAGAAGGCCATGCCGGAGGGCGCGATCACCGGGTCCCAGTAGTAGATCGGCTGCTCCATGCCGGCGTGCGCGTTGATCCCCTGGCCCACCGGCCGCCCGGAATAGTCCTCCCCGTAGCTGATCACCGGCCAGCCGTAGTTCTTGCCGGCCTGGGGGATGTTCACCTCGTCGCCGCCCCGCGGGCCGTGCTCGACGGTCCACAGTTGGTGGGTCCACGGATTGATCGCCGCGCTCTCGGGATTGCGGTGGCCATAGGACCAGATCTCGGGCCGCGCGCCGGGCTTGCCCACGAACGGATTATCCTTCGGCGCCGAGCCGTCCGGGTTGATGCGGATGATCTTGCCGAGGTCGTTGTCCAAGGTCTGGGCGTCGTGCTGGCCCGTGGGCTCGAAGCGGTCGCCCACGGTCACGAACAGGGTCCCGTCCGGGGCGAACACCAACCGGCCGCCGATATTGGCGAGCCCGCTCATGGCGGGCTGTGCGCGGAAGATCACCGTCAGGCCGTTCAGCGCCGGCCCGCCGCCGGCCTCGCTGAGCTTGGCCCGCGCCACGCTGAGGCCCGAGAGCCCACCGGGCCGCCGCTCCATATAGGCGAAATAGATCAGGCCGTTGCGGGCGAAGCCCGGATCGAGCGCCAGGCCGAACAGCCCCGCCTGCTCGCCGGTCACCACGCGCGGCGCCCCCGAGGCCGGCGGCGACAGCGCCCCGCCGCGGGTCAGGATGCGCAAGCGGCCGACGCGTTCGGTCAGCAGCATGCGGCCGTCCGGCAGGAAGGCTTCACCCCAGGGGTGGTCCAGGCCCTTGGCGACGGTCTGGACCTGGAACGCCGTGGTGGTGGTCAGGGCCGGGGCGCGGGTCTGGCCGGGGAAGGCGGGGCGCTGGCCCCTGGCGTTGGGCGGATCGGTCTCGGCCGGGGCGGGGCTCGCGCTGGGGGCCGGCGCGGCGGCGGCCGCGTCCTGGCTCTGCCTTGGGCCGCAGGCGGCGAGCGCGCTGAGCAGCAGGATCGGCAGCAGACGGCGCATCAGAGCCTCCTCAGATCGGGCCGACCGCCGCCTCCAGCGCCGCCTGGGGCGAGGCGCCTTCCAGGTGGATCAGCGACCAGACGGCGAAGAACAGCAGCGGCCAGCGCTCGGCTGCGCCGTCGTTCGCGAACACAGCTTTGACCTGCTCCGCGCTGCGTAAACGCCGGACGGCCTCGAATCCGGCGATCCGCTCGCCGATCGCCTGGGCGCGCGGCGCGATCCAGGCCTCCACCGGGACCGTGAAGCCCTGCTTGCGGGCCCAGGGCTCGGCAGCGGGGCAGGCGCGCTCCAGCCACTTCCTGAGAATCCATTTCCCGTAGCGCCCGCGCACCTTGAACCGGTCCGCCAGCGGAAAGGCGAACCTGGCCACCTCGGGATCGAGGAACGGCGTGCGGCCCTCGAGCCCGTGGGCCATCAGGCAGCGGTCGAGCTTGAGCAGCAGGTCATTGGGCAACCAGGTCATGACGTCGGCCCACTGCGCCTTCTGCAGCGGCGTCAGCCCGTTCGGCGCGGCCGCTTCGGCGCGCCAGCGGGCGAGGATTTCCGGGCTCGCGCCCCGCGGCTCGGCCGGCCGGCCGCCCAGCCAGGCCGGGCGCAGCGCCCGCCGGTAGCGGCCGTAGCCGCCGAACAGTTCGTCGCCGCCCTCGCCGGTCAGGACCACGGTCAGCGTCCCCGTGGCGGCTTCCGCGAGCTTGTCGGTGGGCAGGGTCGCATAGTCGGCGGTCGGATCGTCCAGCGCCCAGGCGACCTGCGGCAAGATCCGCCAGAAATCCGCCTCGTCGAACCGGGTCTCGCGCCAGTCGAGGTTGAGCGCGCGGGCCACCCGCTCGGCCTGCGCCCGCTCGTCCTTGGCGCCGGGGGCCTCGAAGCCGCAGGTGAAGGCGGTCACCGGCCGCTCGTTCAGCCGCGCCATCAGGGTCGCGATGGTCGCCGAATCGATGCCGCCGGAGAGGAACAGGCCGTAGGGCACGTCGGAGCGCTGGTGCACGCGGACGCTGTCCTCCAGCACCGCGTCCAGCTGCTTGATCAGCCCGGCCTCATCCCCGTCGGACGCCGTCGGCGCGCGGGGCAGGGCGGCGCGACGCCGGCCCGAGACGATCCGGCCGCCCCGCACCTCGACGATTTCGCCGGGGACCAGGCGGCGCAGGCCCTGGAAGGCGGTGCGTTCGGCCAGCGTGTAGTTGAAGCCCACGAGCTCGCGCGCGGCGTCTACTTTGAGCTCCGGCCTCAGCAGGCCGGCCCTGA
>JAQGIX010000113.1 GCA_028290925.1 Phenylobacterium sp.
TTCCCACCGATCGCCGCGGTGCGCCTGGCCAAGAACGCCGCCGGCCTGACCGGCGGCGACGAAACCATGCCGACCCGGCCGCTGAACGGGGTGCTGAAGGCGGTGTTCGGCCTGGAGCGGAGCCTGCTGGCCGCCGCCGACCTGCCGTTCGGGGTCTCCATCCTGCTCATCGCGCAGCGCCGGCCATGAGCCGCCTCGCGGGCCGCCGCGCCCTTGTCCGCCAGGGCGGCCTGTTCTTCGCGGTCGGCCTCGCGGCGACCGCGGTCCACGCGCTGGTGGCGCTGGGCGTCCGCGACCTGGCCCACGCCAGCGCCATGGCGGCGACGGCGTCGGGCTATCTCTGCGCGGTGGGCGTCTCCTACCTGGGCAACGCGCGCTTCACCTTCGGCCGGCCGGCGCTGCACGGGCCGCAGTTCGTCCGCTTCATGGTGGTCTCGCTGAGCGGCTTCGCGGTGAACGCCGGCGTCACCTGGCTGCTCTCCAACCGGCTGGGCTGGCCGTTCCCGGCCACGCTGGCGGTGATCGTGGTGGTGATCCCGGCCCTGTCGTTCACGGCCTCGAAGCTCTGGGCCTTCGCGGACAGATCTCAGGCGGGGAGTTCGCCTTCGTAGAGCAGGCCCGGCATGCCGCTGGAGTCGTAGTAGACCACCGAGCCTTCCGCGAAGTAGTGGCCGACGATCGAGCGCCGCGAGATCGCCTTGTCCTTCCGCATCGAGCCGGCGTGCATCAGGTTCTCGTGCCAGATCAGCACCGTGCCGGCCTTGGGCTGGTAGATCTGGCGCTCGAACTTGCCGGAACCGGGCTGCAGGAACTCCGTCCAGCGCGGCACGACCTTGTCGCCGAACTCGGTCCAGTCGCCGGTCACCTTGGCCGCCTCGGCGTCCTTCATATAGACCCGCGGCAGGCGGTGGCTCTTGGGGAACACCACCAGCTCGCCGCTGTCCGGCTGCACGTCCTCCAGCGCCGTCCAGACCCCGCACATGCGGCCCGCCGGGAACGAGGTCAGGTGGATGGTGTCCTGGTGGTACTGCTGCTCCGAACCGAACACATAGGTCAGCGACTGGCAGGGCCGTCCGGCCGCGCAGAAGATCAGCCGCAGCATGCGGATGATCCTGGGGTGCAGCCACAGCTCGCGGATCGCCGGGTACTGCAGATGCAGGTTGTGCATCCGCTGGCTGGCCCCCCACTCGTAGCCCTCGATCTTCTTCTCCACCGCGTCGTCCAGCGCCGCGTTCAGCCGCGTCAGCAGGTCCGCCTCGACCACGTCGGGCAGCACCAGATAGCCCTCGTCCACGAAGTGGCGCAGCGCGGCGATCTCGTCGGGAGTCGCCTGGCCGGTCTCGGCGAGCCGCGCCAGGTGCGCCTCCACGGCCTCCGGCGGCTGGTCGTGCCAGGCGGTCAGGCTCTGGTCGGCGTAGTCGTAGAGGCCGGAGTCGACGAGATCGACGGCCAGCGGCACGCCGCCGCGCTTGAGGCTGGCCCGCGTCGCCTCGGCGAGCTCGCCCTCGTTGCGGACCTGCAGGGTGAGCGTACGCTCGGCGAGGTGGCGGCCACGCGCATCGACCAACTCCAGGCCGACCGTCACCGGGCCGTTCGGAAGCAGGTGGCCGTGGACCGAGAACCAGGTGGCCTGTGCCTGCGGGCCGAGCTGCACCGGCTTCTCCAGGACCGGCGCCGCGGCGCCGCCGACGAAGACCCGCAGGGTCGCGGCGGTCTCAACCTCGGCCTGCAGGGTCGCCTCGACCGTCAGCAGGCCGGAGCTCGGCGCGGACTCCGCCGAGGAGCTCGCGCTCATCGTCGCCGCGGGCGGCGGCGGCGGGACGGCGGGTCGGTCGAACAGGCGGAGCAGGGAGCGCACGGCGAGACATCCATCGACGCGCCGCGTCACGCGCGCGGCGGACGCAACCCAGCCCTGCGCCCGTCCGGCCGTCAAGCGCCCAACGCTGCGGCCTCGCGGCGCGCCCGGCCAAGTTCCACCACGTTGAAACCAGTGGGCTCGCCACCCACATAAAGCTTGTCCGGACGAGCCGCGCCGCATCTGGGCGGCCCGACCGGAGAGTCGCTTGAGGCAAGGACTCTGATGGGAATGAACCGGTCGATCCTCTTCGACAGCCCGTTTCTCCTGGGCTTCGAACATACCCGCGCCCTCGTCGAGCGCGCCGCCAAGGCCGCGGCCGAGAGCTATCCTCCCTACAATGTGGAGGATCGTGGCGACGGGAGCATCCGGATCACCCTGGCCGTCGCGGGCTTCGCGCCCGACCAGCTGGAGGTGACCGTCGAGGATCGTCAACTGGTGGTGGCCGGCCGACGTGAAGCCGGCGCCAAGCCCGAAGAGGCCTACCTGCACCGTGGCATCGCCGCGCGGGGGTTCATCCGGACCTTCGTGCTCGCTGACGGCATGGTGGTGGACGGCGCGGTCCTGGAGCACGGCCTGCTCCACATCGACCTCGTCCGACCCGAGCCGGAGACGCGGATCTTCAAGGTTCCGATCCGCGGCGCCGGATGAGCAGGACCGCAAGCGAAAGTGGAGGCGGCCGGATGGTCCGGCGCCTGTTGCCTCGGATGGCCGGCTGAACCGGCGACCATCCGAAGCGTTGAGTTCTCGGAGGTGGTCATGATGACACCTGTTTTAACGACCGAAGCGTTCGCGGCCCTGGGCGCCCCGCAACTGGTCTATGTGCGACCGGTCAAGGCGGCCGAAATCCTGGCCAGCGTGCCCTCGGCCCAGATCGAAGGGATCGAACTCGATCCCAATCAGACCCTCTATGCGGTGCACAGGGCCGACGGCGAACGCCTCGCCGTCCTCACCGACCGCGATTCCGCCATGGCTGCGGCCCTGGCGCACGAACTGGCGCCGGTGTCGGTGCACTGAGCCACCTGACGCGAACGCCGTCCCTCCGATAGAGGGGCGGCCGCCGCGCTTTCCGATTTTCCGAGATGTCTCAGGCGGCCGAGGGCCGCGCCGCGTCCATTTCCCGCACCAGGATGGCGTGGATGGCGTCGGCCGTGCGGGCCTGCCGCAGGCGCTCGCGCACCTCGGCCTGGCGCAGCAGGCGCGAGACCCGGGCCAGCGCCCGCAGATGCTCGGCCCCGGCGTCCTTGGGCGCGAACAGGGCGAACAGCAGGTCGACCGGCTGGTCATCGACCGCGTCGAACTCCACGGGATGCTCCAGGCGCACAAAGACGCCGCGCATGCGCTCCATGCCGTCCAGGCGGGCGTGCGGGGCCGCCACACCGTGGCCCACCCCGGTTGACCCGGCCATCTCCCGTTCGGTGAGGGCGTCGAGGATGTCGCCGCCGTCCAGCCCGAAGTTGCGGGCGGCGATCTCGGCGATCACGGCCAAGGTCTGGCGCTTGTTGGCGGTGCTCACCCGCAGGGCGATCGCGCTGCGGTCGATGAGGTCGCCGATGTTCATCTGGCTCAACGAATAACTCGCAAAACTTGGCGCCCGTCGTTACGCGGCGGCTCGTTTAGATCGGCGCGCCACAAGCGTCTAGTGCGGCGAACCGGTTCCAACAGCCCCGTTCCCATTCGCGGCTTTGGCGCGTTCCGGGTCGATCCACCCGATATTCCCGTCGGGCCGGCGATATACCACGGAGAATCCGCCGTGGGCCGCGTTTCGGAACACGATTGTTTGAGATTCGGTCAGATCAAGCGCCATGACCGCCATCGCAACGGTCATTGTTCGGATCGGCGTCTCGGTTTCGGCGATGACCACCGGCTCCGGATAGAGCGCGATCTCGTCCTCGGCCGCCGAATCGTCCTCGTCGTCGATCGACTGCAGCACGAAGTAGGCGGCGGTCTCCGCCTGCCGGGCCTGCGCTTGATAGTGGTGATCTTTCAGGCGCTTGGAGTAGCGTCGGACGCGCTTCTCCATCCGCTGCATGGCCGCGTCGAAGGCCAGGTGGGCGTCGGCGCCCAGTCCGTGGGTGGTCAGCTGCACCCCAGAGGCCAGGGTGACCGCGCAGTCCACCTTGAAGGCCGCGCCCTCGCGGGTGACCACGACGTCGGCGCCGCCGCCGCCCCGGTCGAAGTATTTCGCAATGCTGTTGGAGAGTTCGTCGGAGACCCGCGCGCGCAGGGCCTCGCCGACGTCGACGTGTTTGCCGGTGACTTGGACTTGCATGAAATGATCAACGCGCCGGGGCCCGGATGGTGTCAACGGTCACGCTGGCTCGGATCGAACACGCTTCGGTGCGCGCCTAAACCGCAGCCTTCAGCATCCGCCGCCGCTCCACCGACGACGGGATTCGCATGGCCTCGCGGTACTTGGCGACCGTGCGCCGGGCGATATCCACGCCGGCTTCCTTGAGGATGTCGACGATGCCGTCGTCGGAGTGGACGTCCTCCTCCTTCGCCTCGGCCTCGATCAGCTGGCGGATCTTGTGGCGCACGCTCTCGGCGGAGTGCGCCGCGCCGCCCTCGGTCGCCTGGATCGCCGAGGTGAAGAAGAACTTCAGCTCGAACAGGCCGCGGGGCGTGGCGATATATTTGTTGGAGGTCACCCGGCTGACCGTCGATTCGTGCATGCCGATCGCCTCGGCCACGGTTTTCAGGTTCAGCGGCCGCAGGTGCTCGACGCCGAAGGCCAGGAAGGCGTCCTGCTGGCGGACGATCTCGGAGGCCACCTTCAGGATGGTGCGCGCCCGCTGGTCGAGGCTCTTCACCAGCCAGTTCGCCTGGGCCAGGCAGTCGGAGACGAAGGTCTTCTCCTGGTCCGAGCGCGCCGCCCTGGAGACGTGGGCGTGGTAGCGCTGGTCGACCAGCAGCCGCGGCAGGGTGTCGGAGTTGAGCTCCACATGCCACAGGCCCGCCGCGCCCTCCTTGACGAAGACGTCCGGGGCCACCGGATGCGACGGCTCGCCGCCGAACGCCGCGCCCGGCCTGGGCGTCAGCGCCTTCAGCTCGGCCACCATGTCGCGCAGGTCCTCGTCGTCGACCCCGCAGGCGCGCCTCAGCGCCGTCATGTCACGCTTGGCGAGCAGCTGCAGGTTGTCCAGCAACGCCGCCATGGCCGGATCGAACCGGTCGCGCTCCTTCAGCTGCAGCATCAGGCACTCGCGCAGGTCCCGCGCGCCCACCCCCGTCGGCTCGAAACCGTGCAGCACGCCGAGCACCCGCTCCACGAGGCTAAGCTCGCAGCCCAGCTGCACCGCGAGCTCCGCAAGCTCGATCCGCAGATAGCCGCCCTCGTCCACCGAATCGATCAGCACCGTGGCGATCGCCGCCTCGGCGGGCGGCAGGCCGGCCACCGACAGCTGGTCGTGCAGGTGCTCGCCCAGCGTCTTCTCGCGGCTCAGCGAGTCTTCCAGCCCGTCGAGGTCGCCGTCGTGGCCGCCCTTGCCGGCCTTCGACCAGTCCACCGAACCGCCGGCGTCGGCCGCGCCTTGGATCTCCGGCGCATCGCCCGTGGCCCGCTCGCCCGGCGAGGCGTCGTCGGCCGTCACGTCCAGGTCGGCGCTGGCCTCGGCCTGCTCGGCGACCTCCGCCGCCACGGCCTCGGCCGGGGCGTCCGCCGCCGGCTCCTCCGGCTCGTCGCGCTGCAGCAGCGGGTTACGCTCCAGCTCGGCCTCCACGAAGGCCTCCAGCTCGAGGTTCGACAGCTGCAGCAGCTTGATGGCCTGCTGCAGCTGCGGGGTGATGACGAGCCCCTGCCCCTGCCTGATCTCGAGCCGCGCGCTGAGCGCCAAGGAAGCCCCCTCTGGCCTGTTTCTTGCTGGAGGCTAGAGGGCGAACCCCACCGAAGGGTTAATCCCGGTATGAATCTTGCGTGTCAGGCCGCGAAGGCCGGCTCGGCCGCCGCCGGGGTCCAGGCGAACTCCGGATAGAACTCGGCCATCATCCGATCGACATAGGCGGTGAGGTTGGCGAAGCCCTCGGCCTGGCGGCGCAGCTCGCTCTCGAAGAACGGCGTCAGGATGTAGGCCAGCAGGCCGAACACGGTGGCGTCGGCGCCGCAGGGCCGGTCGCCCATCAGGTAGCGGCTGTCGCCGAGCATCGCCGACAGCGCCGCCAGCGACCGCAATCCCAGCGCCACGATCTCCGGCTCCGAATGGCGTCCGACCCCTGTGACGAGCACGGTTTCCCGCACCCGCTGCTGGACGTCGCGCCGCAGCGCCTCGCGCACGCCCTCCGGCGCGTCGTCGAAGAAGTGGGCCGGGCCCTTTGCGAAGTTGTCGGCGTCGAGCCAGACGGCATGGGCCGCGACCCAGCTCAGGTGGTTCTCGACCATCCGCTCGATGGCCCAGGCCTGCGCCCGGCCGCGCGCGTCCAGCCCCGCGTCGAGGTCGAGGCCGAAGCTGCGCTCCAGGTAGCCGCGGATGAAGGTGGAATCCGCGATCCGCTGGCCGCCGGCGTCGATGTAGGGCAACTGGCCCTTCGGCGAGTCTTCCCGCTGGCCCCGCAGCTTGCGGTAGGCGAGGCCGGCCATCTTCAGCTGCACCTCGGTTTTCGTCACATAGGGGCTGATCTCAGGCAGGCCGAAGCCCTCGCCGACGCCATAGAGCGTAATCATGGGGTTCTCTCCGTCATTGACAGCGACGGTTTAGGCGGCCTCTGCTGCCAGCTTCATGTCAGCAGTCTGGCGGGATATTCCATGCGGCGCGCCGACCGGCTGTTCCAGATCATCCAGATCCTCAGGCGCCATCGCGGGCCGGTCACCGCCGAGGTGATCGCCCAGGAGCTGGAGACCTCCAAGCGCACCGTCTACCGCGACATCGCCGACCTGGCCGCCCAGCGGGTGCCGATCCGCGGCGAGGCGGGCGTCGGCTACGTGCTGGAGAACGGCTTCGACCTGCCGCCCCTGATGCTCACTCAGGACGAGGTGGAGGCCGCCGTGCTGGGGGCCCAGTGGGTGGCGAGCCGCGGCGATCCCGAGCTGGCCCGCGCCGCCCTCGACCTGATCGCCAAGATCGGCGCGACCGTGCCCGAGCGCCTGCGGCCGCTGGTGCTGGAGCCCGCCACCCGCGCCGTCCCCAGCTGGAAGAGCGTCCCCGACCGGCTGGATATGGCCGCCGCCCGCCGCTCGATCCACACCGGCCGCAAGATCCACATGGTCTATCGCGACGAGCAGGAGCGCGAGACGGAGCGCACCGTCTGGCCTTTCGCCATCGGCTACCACGAGGCCGTGCGCCTGCTGATGACCTGGTGCGAGCTCAGGCAGGACTTCCGCAGCTTCCGCACCGACCGCGTCTCGACCGCGGAGTTCCTGCCGGACCGCTACCCCGAACGCCCCGCGACCCTCAGGGCCAGGTGGCGCAAGCACGCCATGGCCGAATACGAGCGGCGCAAGGCCATGGCCCAGCGCGCTGCGGGATGAGCGGTTGTGGGTTTCAGCGCCTGGTCCGCCCTCAGGCGAACGTATCGCCCAGATAAACCCGCCGCACTTCCGGATCGTCGACGATCTCGTCGGGCTTGCCCTCGAACAGCACCTCGCCGGCGTGGATGATCGAGGCGCGGTCGATGATGTCCAGGGTCTCGCGGACATTGTGGTCGGTGATCAGGATGCCGATGCCGCGCGCCTTGAGGTAGGAGATCACCTCGCGGATGTCGGCGATGGCCAGGGGGTCGATGCCGGCGAACGGCTCGTCCAGCAGCATGAAGGCGGGTTCCGAGGCCAGCGCGCGGGCGATCTCCACGCGCCGCCGCTCGCCGCCGGACAGTGAGATGGCCGGGGCGTTGCGCAGGTGCTCGATGTGCAGCTCCTCGAGCAGCTCGGTGACCATGGCGCGGGCCGCCTTCTTGTCGCGCTCGCGCAGCTCGACCACGGCCATGACGTTTTCGCCGACGCTCATCCCGCGGAAGATCGAGGTCTCCTGCGGCAGGTAGCCGACGCCCATCCGGGCCCGCTGGTACATGGGCAGGCCGGTGATGTTCTCACCGTCCAGGTAGATCGCGCCGTAGTCCGCCGGGATCAGGCCGGTGATCATGTAGAAGCAGGTGGTCTTGCCGGCGCCGTTGGGGCCCAGGAGGCCCGCCACCTCGCCGCGGCGCAGGCGCAGCGAGACGCCCTTCACCACCGGGCGGCCGCGGAACGACTTGCCGATGTTGTCGACGACCAGGCCCTCGCCCGCGAGGCCGGGCAGGCTGGCGATGCGGTCCGCCTTCAAGAGATCACCGAGGCTGCGCCGGCGGCGTGGCCGGCGGGGATTTGCCGGGCGCCGCGCCGCCTTGCGGATTGTTCGACTGGTTGGGGTAGAAGACGCCGCGCACGCGGCCGGGCTTGTTGCGGCCCTTGATGCTGGTCTGCATCTGGCCTTGGCCCGTCTTGTTGTTGATCACCAGCCGCTCGCCGCGCAGCACGTTCTGGCCCTGCACCGCCACCACGTCGCCGGTGACGGTGATGGTGTCGCTGGTCGCATCGTAGACGGCGTTGTCGCCGTGCACCTTCTGCTGCGGCGTCACATAGTAGACCGAGCCCTGCGCCTCCATGCGGCTCAGGTCGCCGCAGGAGTTGCTCGACGCGCCGGGCTTCGTCGTCTTGGACTGGAAGAAGGCCTTCAGCAGGTCGGTGCGCAGGCGCGAGGTGTCCTGCTGCGCCTCGACATTGCCCCTCCAGGTCGAGACGCAGTCGTTGCTGTTGGTCGTCTCCAGCTCGTCGGCCGTGATGTCGAGGGGCGCCTTGGAGCTCTGCGCCAGCTGGGCCGCCGCCGGGCCGCCGGCGAGAAGCGCCAGGGCCAGCACCGTGATCGTGGGAAGGCTCTTCATCGCCTGGGTTCCAGCGCCTCTACTTCTTCGGGTTCAGGCGCGTGTGCACGCCGCCTCGGAAGACCGTCCGTTCGCCCTTGTCATAGACGCCATAGGACTTCGCGGTGATTTCTCCAAGAGCGCCGGAGCCCTGAACCGGACCTGAACCCGCCAGTTCGCCGCTCTTGGTGTCGAACAGCGAGGTCGCGGTCTGGAACACGGCCTGGGAGAAAGCCAGGCGCACGCCGCCGCTCATCTCCAGCCTGCCGGTGGTCTCATGGAAGATGCCCTTGTTGGCGGTGATCCGCGTCGGATCGGGTCCCTGTTCGTCGAGCACCAGGGCGGGCCTGTCGAGATAGACCTTCTGGTACTCCTGCGGATCGCGCGTGGCGCTGGCCGCGGTGACCACGAAGGCCCGCCCCCGCTCGTCGCGGCCGACGAACCGCGGATTGAGCAGCCGGATCGGCTGGTTCGACTCGGTCGGCGCCTCGACGCTCGGCTTCATGGTGTTGTAGGCGATGGAGACGCCCAGCCCCAGCATGATCAGCGCGATCAGCGTCGGACCCACCACCCGCAGGATGCGCACCGTCCGCGAGCGGCGCCGCCAGCGCTCGATGTTGCGCTCGCGGGCCAGGTCGACTGTGGAGGACATCCGCGCCGCGGTCATGGGCCTCTTCAGCTCAGCTGTGGGCGAAGATGTCGACGTCTTCCCAGCCGGCCACGTCCAGCAGGGCGCGGTTGGGCAGGAAATTGAAACAGGCCCGGGCCAGGCCGTCGCGGCCTTCGCGCGCCAGCATCTCGTCGAGCCGGGCCTTCAGCGCGTGCAGGTGCAGGACGTCGGAGGCGGCATAGGCCACCTGTTCGTCGGACAGTTGGCTCGCGCCCCAGTCCGAGCTTTGCTGGGCCTTGGAGAGATCGACGCCCAGCAGCTCCTTCACCACGTCCTTCAGCCCGTGCCGGTCAGTGTAGGTGCGGGCGATCTTGGAGGCGATCTTGGTGCAGTAGACCGGGGCCGTCACGACGCCCAGGTGCAGGTAGAACATGGCGATGTCGAAGCGGCCGAAGTGGAAGATCTTGGTCACGCCCGGATCGGTCAGCAGGCGCTTCAGGTTCGGCGCGTCGTAGCCCGGCCGCGAGAGCCGCACCACGTGGGCGTCGCCGCCGCCGTCGGAGAGCTGCACCACGCAGAGCGGGTCGCGACCGAGCCGAAGCCCCATGGTCTCCGAATCGATCGCCACCTCCGCGGCGCTGGCCAGCGCCTCAGCCGGAAGGTCTCCGTCGTGCAGGAAGGTGGTCACTGGGTTTCGCTCGCTCCGGCGATCTTCGCCCTCACTATAGAGAGCGGGACGGCCCGCGGGAAAGCACCGCTGGGCGAGGCCCCGCCAAACCGACGGCGCCCGGCGAAGGGCGGGAGGGCGACCGCCCCCCAATCGATGGTGCCCAGGAAAGGACTCGAACCTTCACGGCCGTTAAGCCACTGGCACCTGAAGCCAGCGCGTCTACCAATTCCGCCACCTGGGCCCGACCCGTCGGATCGCGCGAGCCGGCTTCCTTAAAGCTACGACCCGGCCGGGTCAACGATGTCTCCTCCCTCGGCGCGACAGCGGGGGCGCATGCATTGCGGCGCGGGGCCGCATCGTCTATCCGCATGCACCTCAGCCCAGCGGACTCCATCCGGCGCATCCATGCAGAATCTTGTCACCGTCTTCGGCGGATCGGGCTTCATCGGCGGCCAGGCCGTACGCCAGCTCGCCAAGGCCGGCTGCCGGATCCGGGTGGCGGTGCGCCAGCCCAACCTCGCCTACGCCATGCGGCTGCACGGCGACGTCGGCCAGATCGACGTGGTTCAGGCCAATATCCGCAACGAGGCCTCGGTGCGCCGGGCGCTGGAAGGCGCCACCGCGGCGCTCAACCTGGTCAGCACCCTCTACGAGCACGGCCGCCAGGGGTTCCAGGCGCTGAACGTCATGGGCGCGCGCAACGTCGCCGCGGCCGCCAAGGCCGAGGGCGCCACCCGCATGGTGCAGATGTCGGCCCTGGGGGCCGACCCCGCCTCGCCCGCCAAGTACGCCCGCACCAAGGCCGAGGGCGAGCTGGCGGTGCGCGAGATCTATCCCGACGCGGTGATCGTGCGGCCGTCCGTGGTGTTCGGGCCGGAGGACGACTTCTTCAACCGGTTCGCGGCAATGGCCAGCGTCAGCCCGGCGCTGCCGCTGATCGGCGGCGGCCTCACCCGCCTGCAGCCGGTGTTCGTGGGCGACGTGGCCGCCGCCCTGGCGCGCGTGGTGACCCGCCCCGAGGCGGCCGGTCAGACCTACGAGCTCGGCGGCCCCGCGGCTTTCACTTTCCGCCAGCTGATGGAGATGATGCTGCGGGAGATCGAGCGCCGACGCATCCTGCTGCCGATCCCCTTCGCCGCGGCTGAGCTGCTGGGCGCGCTGGGCGACCTCGCCGCGGCCGTCATCCCGCCGCTGGTCACCAGCGACCAGGTCACCATGCTGCGCACCGACAATGTGGTCTCCGGCGCCTGTCCGGGCCTCGCCGAGCTGGGGATCACGCCCGCCACCCTGGAAGCCGTGCTGCCCACCTACCTCTACCGCTACCGCCGCGGCGGGCAGTACGCCGACCAGGAAGAGCGCGCCGCCGCTTCCTAAGGCGCCTGGGATCAATTTCCCTGTGTCATCCGGTTTTCGCGGCGCGCGAAACCCGGACGACACCAAGCGGAGGGCTACCCCCGCGCCAGCAGCGCCAGGCCGATCGCGCCCACCGCGATCCGGAACCAGCCGAAGGGGGCGAGGCCCCGCTTGGTGATGATCGCCAGCATCGCCCGGATCACCAGCAGGGCGACCACGAACGACACCACGAAGCCGATGGCGATCAGCGGGATTTCGCCCTTCACCGTCGCCAGCTCGTGGCGGTTCTTGAAGGCGTCCAGCACGAAGGCGCCGGCCATGATCGGGATGGCCAGGAAGAAGGAGAACTCGGCGGCGGCCTTTTTCTCCACGCCCATCAGCATCGAGCCGACGATGGTGGCGCCCGAGCGCGACGTTCCTGGAATCAACGCCAGACATTGGAAAAGTCCGATGGCGAGCGCCGTGCCGAGCGGCAGTTTCATCGGGTCGTTCCGGGTCGGGGGCGGGACCACCCGGTCGATGAACAGCAGGATGACGCCGCCGACGATCAGGGCGATGCACTGGGCGGTCGGGCTGTCGAACAGGATGCGCTTGATATAGTCGTGGAACAGCGCGCCCAGCACCGCCGCCGGCAGGAAGGCCACCAGCACGCTCAGCACGAAGCGGCGCGCCTGCGGATCGCCAGGCAGCCGCAGCACCACGCCCCACAGCCGCTGGAAGTAGAGCACCACCACCGCCAGGATCGCGCCGAGCTGGATCAGAACGGTGAAGGTGTCCCAGAAGCCGTCCGGCAGGCCGAGCAGCTTCTTGGTCAGGAGCAGCATGCCGGTGGACGACACCGGGATGAACTCGGTCAGCCCCTCGACGACGCCCATGATGACGGCGTTGATCCAGTCCGGCACGGGCGCGCTCCTTGAGGTCGGGCTTCAGGGTCGAGTGGCGGTCAATATGATGAACAGCGCGTTGACGGCAACGCTGCGAAAAGCCTCAGGCGAACTCCGGCTCCGGGCCGACGTAGCGCGCCCGCGGGCGGATCAGGGCGTCGGTCTGGCCCTGCTCGATGGCGTGCGCGATCCAGCCGGCGCAGCGGGCGACGGCGAACAGGGCGAAGGGCGCGTCCTGCGCCAGGCCCAGGGCCTCGCAGGCGGCCACCAGGGCGAAGTCGATGTTGGGCGCCAGGCCCGTGGTCCCCCGCACCGCCTCGGCCAGCCGCGCCAGGTCGGCCGGCGGGCGGAACCGCTCCAGCAGGGCCGCCGCCCGTGGGTCGCTCTCCGGATAGAGCATGTGGCCAAAACCCGGCAGGGCGCGGTCCTCGGTCAGCCGGTTCTCGATCGCCTTGCCGGGGCCGAGCTGGGCGGCTTCCGCGGCGAAGGTGCGCACCGCCGCCGTGGCCATGCCGTGCCGGGGTCCGGTCAGGGTCGAGAGCCCCGCCAGCGCTGAGGCCCCCAGTGAGGCCCCCGTCGAGGCCGCCACCCTGGCCGCGAAGGCCGAGGCGTTCAGCTCGTGGTCGGCCACCAGCACCAGGCAACGGCGCACGATGTCCGCGCCCGCCCCGCCGGGTCCGATCCCCCAGGCCAGCGCCAGGCGGTTGTGGATCGCGCCGCCGCCCACCTGGCCGGCCACGGCGTCGGTCAGCACGTCCAGCAGGGTCGCGGCCTCCACCGCCAGCGCCAGCGGATTGCGCCCGCGGGCCGGCGGGTCGACCCCGGCGCGGGCCGCCAGCGCCAGGAAGGCCCGGGTGCGCATGTCCGGCGCCGCCAATGGCGTCGGCCGCTCGGTGCGCTTCAGCGCCGCCCCGTGGCCGCCGCGCAGCAGGCGCGCCACGCTCTCCAGCGTCTCGGTCTCGGCCAGCTTGATGGCGTCGCGACCGCGGTAGAACAGCCGTCCGCCGGCCACCGTGGTGATCTCCGAGGCCAGCACCGGCTCGCCCCAGGCGATGGCGCCCGCCGCCACGTCCGAGACCTTGCGGCTGCGGCTCTTGCGCTGGGCCAGCGCGGTGATGTCCGCCGCCCGATAGAGGCTGCGGCGCGGATCGCCGGGATCGGTCCGCACCTGCACGCGCCCGCGGCTCACATAGGCGTAGAGCGTCTGCGGCCGGACGCCCAGCCGCGTCCGCGCTTCCTCCGCCGCGATCCAGTCCGTCTGAGGCATATATTGATTACATTGATCAAGATTGACGACGGCAGTCTGAGGGGTTTTCTCCAGCGGAGCAAGTTCGGAGAACCCGTCGATGTCCAAGAATATCAGTGACGGCTTGGAAGACGTCGTCGCCGCCGAGACCGTGCTCTCCGAAGTGGACGGCCAGGCCGGCCGGCTGATCATCCGCGGCCATTCCCTCGACGAGCTGGCCGGCCGCGTCCGCTACGAGGATGTCGCCCGCCTGCTCTGGGACGGGTTCTTCGACGACCTGCCGGCGGACTTCGCTCCGGCCCTGGGCGCCGCCCGCCTCGAGGTCTTCGCCGAGGTCTCGGCGCTGGACACCGGCCTGCTGGCGCTCACACCCATCGAGGCCATGCGTGCGCTCACCGCCCGGCTCGCCGACGGCGACAGCCAGGGCGTCGCCTTCCGGCTGATG
>JAQGIX010000114.1 GCA_028290925.1 Phenylobacterium sp.
CGCGCCGCCACCGGCGCCGCGGCTGGAGCGGTGGTGGCCGGCCCGGTGGGCGCGGTGGTCGGCGCCGCCAGCGGGGCCGCGGTGGACACCGCCGCCAAGACGCCGCCGAAGTAAGGCCTGGAGAGCCGGCGCGCGCGCTCGCACCGCGCGGGCGCGCGCTCAGGCTGCTGATCCTCATGCTATGCTCCCGCACCAACAGCGGGGGGAGTTCATGGGACGTCACACCAACATCTTCCGGATCGCGCTCGCCGCGGCGCTGCTGATCGCGGGCGTCGCGAGCGCGGCCCCGGCCAGGCACGCCGGCGCGGACCGTTACGCCGAGAACGCCGGGGTGAAGATCCACTACGTGGTCCAGGGCAAGGGACCGCTGGTGGTGATGATCCACGGCTTCCCCGACTACTGGGCGACCTGGAAGCCGCTGATGAAGACCCTGAACGGGGCGGGCTACCGGACCGCGGCGCTGGACCTGCGCGGCTACAACCTCTCCGACAAGCCGCAGGGGGAGGCCGCCTACGCCATGCCGAACCTGGTCGGCGACGTGGCCGCGGTGATCGCCGCCGAGGGCCAGAAGGACGCCATCGTCATCGGCCACGACTGGGGCGCGGCGGTCGCCTGGAACGTGGCCATGAGCCGGCCCGAGGTGGTCAACCGGCTGGTGATCCTGTCGGTGCCGCACCCGGCGGGGATGGCCC
Source organism: Phenylobacterium sp. (assembly GCA_028290925.1). Classification (GTDB taxonomy): domain Bacteria; phylum Pseudomonadota; class Alphaproteobacteria; order Caulobacterales; family Caulobacteraceae; genus Phenylobacterium. Next base: position 693 of record JAQGIX010000114.1, read on the forward strand.
GGGAGCTGGCCGCCAACAAGGCCCAGCAGGAGGGCTCCAACTACGCCCGCAACTTCCAGAAGCCGGGCAGCGAGAAGATGCTGACCGCCGAGGGCCTGGCCGGCTGGGTCAAGGACCCGAAGGAGAAGCCGGCGTACATCGCCGCCTTCAAGCGCTCCGACTTGGGCGCGATGATGAACTACTACCGGGCGAACTATCCGCGCGGGACCGGGGCTGACGTGGCCGCCGCGGCGCCGCCGGCCCTGCCAATGATCAAGGCGCCGGTGCTGGTGATCCACGGGATGAAGGACACGGCCTTGAACGCCGCCGGCCATTCGGGGACGTGGGAGCATGTGCAGGCCGACACCACCATCCTGATGGTCCCGAACGCCGGCCACTTCGTGCAGCACGACGCCGAGGGCCTGGTGAACCGGACCATCCGCGACTGGTTGAACGAGCGGAGGTGAGCGTGGCAGCGAAGCGAGGCGGTCTGGGCAAGGCGCTGTTCGCCGCGGCGGGGCTGGTGGCCGGGGCCTTCGTGGTGCGCGGCGCGATCCAGCGGGCCGGCCGGGCCAAGGCCTATCTGGCGCAGGGCATCGACGAAAAGACCTGGATCACGCTCGGCGGCATCGAGCAGTGGGTGACCATCCGCGGCCGGGACCTGAGCAACCCGGTCCTGCTGGTGCTGCACGGCGGGCCGGGCTCGGCGATCAGCACGCTGGCGCCCAAGCTGTTCGCCGGCTGGGAGGACCACTTCACCGTCGTCAACTGGGACCAGCGCGGGGCGGGCCGCACCTTCGCCAGGAACGGCAAGGACGGCTCGGGGCCGCTGACCATCGGGCGGATGGTTGTCGACGGGATCGAGCTGGCCGAGGAGCTGAAGCGCCGCCTGCCCGGCGCGCCGATCATCCTGTTCGGCATCTCCTGGGGCTCGGTGCTGGGCGTCGAGATGCTGCGGGCCAAGCCGGACCTGTTCTGCGCCTACGCCGCCTCCGGCCAACTGGTGGACATGGGCCAGGGGGAGACGCTGTCCTATTTCGGGACCATCGACCGGCTGCGCGCCCGCAGCGACGAGCGCGGCGCCAAGGCGCTGGAGGCGATCGGGCCGCCGCCCTACCCCGACCTCAAGTCGCTGGCCAAGCAGCGGCAGCTGCTGGTCTCGACCATGCCCGGCGCCGAGCGGCACGCCTTCCGCGACATCACGCTGGCCATGCTGACCGCGCCGGACGGCAAGCTCGGCGACTTCCTGACCCTGCAGCAGGCGACGCGGTTCAGCGTCGGCCAGTTGTGGGGGCCGCTGCAGGCCTGGCGGCTGGAGGCGGGCGGGCTGACGTTCGAGGCGCCGATGGTGTTCTTCCAGGGCGACGCGGACCTGCACACCCCGACCGCGCTGGTCAGCGGCCTCGCGCCGCAACTGAAGGCCCCGGCCGTGGAGTTCGTGCTGATCGAGGACGCCGGCCACTTCGCGCTGATGACCCACGGCGATCGCCTGCGCCGGGAGTTCGTCGAGCGGCTGCGGCCGTTCGCGCTGGGCAAGGTGAAGAAGCGGAAGAAGGCGAAGGGCTAGTCCAGGCTCAGCTTGGGTCCCCGCCTTCGCGGGGATGAGCGGTGTGGGCTTGCTGCCAACCCGCTGTCAGCAACCCGCCATGGCGAAGCTGGCGTTGGCGGGGGGGAACTCCTACCTTCGCTCTCCCATGGCCCGCTCCACCACAACCACGACCGCTGCGCCGGCCGGCGTCGCCGAGATGCCTGCGACCTTCGACTACGGCGAGGGCGCCGGCGTGCTGTGGAAGCCGCACCGGCCGGAGCGGCCGGCCAAGTCGGAGGGCGGGCGGAAGTTCAAGCTGGTCTCCGACTATGAGCCGGCCGGCGACCAGCCGCAGGCGATCAAGGAGCTGGTGGCGGGCCTCGCGGGGCGCGAGCACGACCAGGTGCTCTTGGGCGTCACCGGCTCGGGCAAGACCTTCACCATGGCCAAGGTGATCGAGGCGACCCAGCGGCCGGCGCTGATCCTGGCGCCCAACAAGACCCTGGCCGCTCAGCTCTAGGCCGAGTTCAAGACCTTCTTCCCGTATAACGCAGTCGAGTTCTTCGTC
>JAQGIX010000117.1 GCA_028290925.1 Phenylobacterium sp.
AGGCCGCCCAGCCGCAGGAACGGCAGATAGAACATCTCGCCGGTGAACGGTTCGCCGGCCAGGGTCTCGAGGCGGACCGTCGTATGGTCGGAGACCGGCCCGCGACCGTGCTCGATCTCCTCCACCATGCGCCGCAGGGGCGTGTTGCAGATCGTCGCCTGGGAGCCTGAGTCGATCATCGCGCTGATCCGTCGCCCGCTCAGGTCGGCGTCGACGATGGTCAGCTGCCCGAGCCGCCGGCGGGCCGCCACGACCACGTGGTTCTGGGTGGAGATCTCCGGGTGGGACCGGGTGATCGACAGGGTCTTCCGCTTGAAATCGAGCACCAGCCGCTGGCCGTTCAGCCAGTCGACGCCCAGCACGCCGTCCACCTGCGGCCCGAGCGTCGGCATGGAGGCGGCGACCACGCGCTTGCGGTTGCGGGCCCCCACGTCGAGGCTCTCGATGAGCACGCTCGGCCGCATGCGCATGCCGACCGCTGTGTGGATCGCCGCCGTCCCGGCGGAGGCGAGCATCAGACGCTCGGCGAGCTCATGCGACACGCAGCTGACGTTCGCGCCGGTGTCGATGAGGAAGTGGAAGGGGCCCTGGCCGTTGATCCCCACCGGGGCGAGCATGTGCGCATAGGGGTCGCGGGTGGAGGCGACCTGGGTGTTCGCTTCCTCGCCCGGGGCCAGCGCGCCCAGGGTGGGCGTCATCGGGACGGCGATCGCGGGCTCGGGCTGCGCCCAGGCTGATGCGAAGGGTAGGGCCGCGGCCGTTCCGCCCAGCAGGCCGATGGCCGCGCCGCGTCGGGTGATATGCATCCCCGGATCCTCCCTGGATCTTCGTTGGCGTCAGGATACCACTGTTCGCAGAAGAAGACCGCACGGTTCAGCCTGGCGGGCTTCAACTTTGCGGAAACCCGCGGGCCTCATCATCGCCGGCATGTTCCGACGCGCCCTGATCGCCGCCGTCACCTTCGTCACCGTCGCCTCCGGCGCGCACGCCGCCGCGACCGGCGCGGCGCAGGTGGGCCAATATGTGGATCTGCAGCCGGTCGGCCTGCCGGTCGTGGTGCGCGGGCAGCTGGTCAACTACGTGTTCGTCTATGTGCGGGTGAACCTGGCGGCCGACGCCGACGTCACCCAGCTGCGGGACAAGGAGCCCTATTTCCGCGACGCTCTGGTGCGGATGGCCCACCGGACGCCGTTCACCGTGGCCGGCGACTACAACCGCATCGACGAGGGCCGACTCACCGCGGCCCTGGCGCGCGAGGCCTCGGCGATCGTCGGGGCCGGGGCGATCCGCTCCGTGGTGGTCGCCTCGCAGGCTCCGCAGCACCGGATTCCGACCCCCAGGAGCTGATAAATCCGGGCCCGGCCGAGGCTTCCTGAGCGGCAGGTTGCGTGTGCGGGCCAACTTTGGCACTTTCGCGCCGCCTAATTCGGGGCGCGGTTCCGTACGCGCCTCATCATTCGGGGAACTGTGGGCTGGGTTCGAACCGGCGGCGGCTGCTTCCAGCGGCCCCCGGTTCAAGTCCCGCGCCATTGGAGAGGGACGCGCACAACATGAGTTTGACGCTTACGCTGGTGATCGCAGCCGGGCTGCTTGCGGTGCTTTACGGCGCCGTACAGTCCAGCGCGCTGCTACGGGCCTCGCCCGGCACGGCGCGGATGCAAGAGATCGCCGCCGCCATCCAAGAGGGTGCGCAGGCCTATCTGAGGCGGCAGTACACCGCCATCGCCGCGGTCGGCGTGGTGATCCTGATCGTCGGCTACTTCCTGCTCGGCGCCTTGCCGGCCATCGGCTTCCTCACCGGGGCGATCCTGTCGGGCGCCGCCGGCTTCGTGGGCATGCTGATCTCGGTCCGCGCCAACGTGCGCACCGCCCAGGCGGCCTCCGAGGGTCTCGCCAAGGGCCTGTCGCTGGCGTTCCGCTCGGGCGCCATCACCGGCATGCTGGTGGCGGGCTTCGCGCTGATCGGCGTCGCCGGCTACTACGCGGTGCTCACCGGGCCGCTCGGCCTGGAGAACACCAGCCGCGAAGTGCAGGATTCGATGATCGCCCTGGGCTTCGGCGCTTCGCTGATCTCCATCTTCGCCCGCCTGGGCGGCGGCATCTTCACCAAGGGCGCCGACGTGGGCGGCGACATGGTGGGCAAGGTCGAGGCCGGCATCCCGGAGGACGACCCCCGCAACGCCGCGACCATCGCCGACAACGTGGGCGACAACGTCGGCGACTGCGCCGGCATGGCCGCCGACCTGTTTGAGACCTATGCGGTGACCACGGTCGCCACCATGGTGCTGGCGGCGATCTTCTTCCGCGGCACGGACATGGTGTCCAACATGATGCTGCTGCCGCTGGCCATCTGCGGCGTCTGCATCGTCACCTCGATCATCGGCACCTTCGCCGTGCGCCTGGGCCGGTCCAACAACATCATGGGCGCGCTCTATCAGGGCCTGATCGTCACCGGCGTGCTGTCCGTGGGGGCGATCTACTGGGTGATCAGCAAGCTGGTCACCGGTCCGATGACCGTCAACGGCAAGACCTTCGACGGCATGAGCCTGTTCTGGTGCGGCATCGTCGGCCTGGGCGTCACCGCGGCCATCGTGGTGATCACCGAGTACTACACCGGCACCGGCTACCGGCCGGTGAAGTCGGTGGCCAAGGCTTCGGTCTCCGGCCACGGCACCAACGTCATCCAGGGCCTGGCCATGTCGCTGGAATCGACGGCGCTGCCGGCGCTGACGATCATCATCGGCATCATCGCCACCTACAACCTGGCGGGCCTGTTCGGCATCGCCGTCGCGGTCACCTCGATGCTGTCGCTGGCCGGCTTCATCGTCGCGCTGGACGCCTTCGGCCCGGTCACCGACAACGCCGGCGGCATCGCCGAGATGGCGGGCCTTCCGCCGGAAGTGCGCGTCACCACCGACGCCCTCGACGCGGTCGGCAACACCACCAAGGCGGTGACCAAGGGCTATGCGATCGGCTCGGCGGGCCTCGGCGCGCTGGTGCTGTTCGCGGCCTACACCGAGGACCTGAAGTTCTTCGCGGCCAACGCCGCGCCGGGCTCGTTCTTCGACGGCCTGGGCCAGGTGGCCTTCGACCTGTCCAACCCCTACGTGGTGGTCGGCCTCCTGTTCGGGGGCCTGCTGCCCTTCCTGTTCGGCGGCATGTCGATGACCGCCGTCGGGCGCGCGGCCGAATCGGTCGTGGAAGAGGTTCGCCGCCAGTTCCGCGAGAACCCCGGCATCATGACCGGGGAGGTGAAGCCGGAATACGGCCGCGCCGTGGACATCCTGACCAAGGCCGCGATCAAGGAGATGATCGTGCCGTCGCTGCTGCCGGTGTTCTCGCCGATCGTGCTGTTCTTCGTGATCAAGGCCATCGCCGGCAAGGTCGACGCCTTCGCCTCGCTGGGCGCCATGCTCATGGGGGTGATCGTCACCGGCCTGTTCGTGGCCATCTCGATGACCTCGGGCGGCGGCGCCTGGGACAACGCCAAGAAGCTGATCGAAGAGGGCCACTACGGCGGCAAGGGCTCCGAGGCGCACAAGGCCGCGGTGACCGGCGACACGGTCGGCGACCCCTACAAGGACACGGCGGGTCCCGCCGTGAACCCCATGATCAAGATCACCAACATCGTCGCCCTGCTGCTGCTGGCGGTGCTGGCGCGCGGGGTGATCCACTGATCGGATCGCCAGG
>JAQGIX010000123.1 GCA_028290925.1 Phenylobacterium sp.
GTGCCGTCCCAGGCGTAGGCGCGGGTGGCGGTCGGCGGATGGTAGTCGGCCAGGTCCGCGGCGTCGGGCATGTCGTGGAACAGCCAGGCGGCCCAGATGGCGGTCGCGAATCCAGCCACGGCAATGAGGCTGAGCACGGCGACGCCGGTGACCACGACCCATCTGGCGGGGGGTTTCAAGTTACGCACATCTCCAGGGGGCGCCCTCCTCCCCTTGGGTCTCGTCTAGCCTGCGTTGGGCCGGGCGCCAACGCCTGCGCGGTCAATCCGCGTCAGCGCGTCGCAAGCCGGGTGGACTCGGCGAAGTACTCGTCGATGGACTCCGCGACGGCGTTCATCAGCTGGCCGCGCTGGGCGGGATCGCGCAGCATGGCCTCATCGGCCGGGTTGGAGACGAAGCCCATCTCCAGCAGCACCGCGGGCACTTCGGGGGCCAGCAGCACCATGAAGCCGGCGTCGCGGTGGCTGCGGCGCAGCAGCGGGGCGTGGCCGTCCACGTGGCCGACCAGGGTCTCGGCGAAGGCCGCGGAGCGGTTCTTGGTGGCCCGCTGGGTGAGATCGAAGAGGATCTCGCGGACGCCGCGGTCGCCGGTCAGGCTGGCCTTCATGAACCAGTCCTCGCGGCGGACGAACTTGGCGGCCCTGAGCGAGGCCTTGTCGGAGAGCGTGTAGACGCTGGCCCCGCGGAGGTCCGGGCTGGGCCCGGAGTCCGAGTGCAGCGAGATGAACAGGTCGGCGCCGGCCCGCTGGGCGATCCGCACGCGATCGGCGAGCGGGATATAGGCGTCGTCCTCGCGGGTCATCACCACCCGGTAGCGGCCGGAGCGCTCCAGGCGGGCCTTCAGCGCCTGGGCGGCGGCGAGGTTGATGTCCTTCTCGAACCCCTGCAGGCCGCGGGCGCCCGGATCATGGCCCCCGTGGCCGGCGTCGATGACGACGGTGCGCTTCATCGACAGCATCGGCGGCGTGGCCGGCAGGAAGCTGGTGCGCAGGACCAGCGGCGTAGCCGGCGGCGGCGTGGCCTTGGCGAGCTTGACCTCGCCCGGCGCTGTGGCGGCCACATCGATCACATAGCGGTAGTGGTCGACGCCGTCGGCCGGCGGCAGCAGGAAGCGGCGCTTCACCCGCGACTCGGGCGCGAGATCGAGCTGCAGGCGCGCGGCGCCGCCGGCCTGGTCCACCGCCCAGCGCTTGACGAGGCCCTGGGCGCCGCCCTGCTGGCCGCCCTCGGCCGAGACGTCGCCCAACAGCAGGATGGCGCGGCCGTCCGCGGCGCCGTCCGCCACCAGCTTGCCGGTGGTCGCGTGGTCGAGGTCGATGACGATGCGGGTCTGGACGTCGTCGCCGCCGAGCCGGACCTTGAGGATCCCGGCCGCGGCGGTGGCCGCATGCGAGGCGGCGACGGCGACCAGGCCAACGGCCGCCGCGGCGGCCAGCGCCAGACCGGCGCGCCCTCGCATGGTTCGGAAGATTTTCCCTAGCCCAGCCAACACAACCCCCGGCCCGTCCCTGCCGTCGTTCGCAATCCTATATCGGAACCCCTATTTAGGCGTCAGCGCAGTGGACAAAGGGTTAACCAGGTCTTTCTACCGCCACGTGCAGCCGTTCGGCTTTCCTTTTCCGGCCCAGTGTTGCAAAGTCCGCTCGCGCGTCAAAGCCGCGCCTGCGCCGCAGGCTCACGGCACGCGCAAACCACAAGCCCGCGCCGGCTTCGCCCGATTCATTTCGGCGACGGCGCACCGTCCGATCCGCGCCATTCCGGCGCGCCTAGGAAACACCCGATGGGCAGCGCAGCTCACGTCCCTTACCGGCCCAAGGCCGATCCAGACGCCGCACTTGGCGTCCGGGACCACGCGCGCGTCCGTCCCACAAGCTGGCAGCGCCACGGGTCAAGGCCCGCCGCGCGCCGCGGAGATCCAGTTAATGACGAAAACAATGTTGATCGACGCCGCCCACGCGGAAGAGACGCGTGTGGTGGTGCTCGACGGAAACCGCGTTGAAGAATTCGATTTCGAGAGCCAGAACCGAAAGCAGCTTCGCGGCAATATCTACCTCGCCAAGATCACCCGCGTAGAGCCGTCGCTGCAGGCGGCCTTCGTCGAGTACGGCGGCAACCGTCACGGCTTCCTGGCCTTCGACGAAATCCACCCCGACTACTACCAGATCCCGGTCGCCGACCGCGAAGCGCTGCTGCGCGAAGAGGCCGAGGAGGAAGACGAGCACCACCACGAACCGCGCGGCCGCGGCAGCCGCGGCGGCTCGGAGGACGATGATGACGACGACGCCTCGGCCGCCTCCGAGGACGACGACGACGTCATGGAGGAAGAGCTCGCCCGCCGCCGCCGGCGGCTGATGCGCAAGTACAAGATCCAGGAGGTGATCCGTCGCCGGCAGATCATGCTGGTGCAGGTCGTCAAGGAGGAGCGCGGCAACAAGGGCGCGGCGCTGACCACCTACCTCTCGCTGGCCGGCCGCTACGGCGTCCTGATGCCGAACACGGCGCGGGGCGGCGGCATCAGCCGCAAGATCACCACCGCCACCGACCGCAAGCGCCTGAAGGGCGTCGTCCAGAGCCTCGACGTGCCGCAGGGCATGGGGCTGATCGTCCGCACCGCCGGCGCCAAGCGCACCAAGGCCGAGATCAAGCGGGACTACGAATATCTGCTGCGGCTCTGGGAGAACATCCGCGAGACCACCCTGCACTCCATCGCGCCGTCCCTGATCTACGAGGAGGAGGACCTGGTCAAACGGGCCATCCGCGACCTCTACGACAAGGATATCGACTCGGTTCAGGTCGAGGGCGAAGGCGGCTTCAAGGAAGCGCGCGACTTCATGCGCATGCTGATGCCGTCGCAGGCCAAGAAGGTGCAGCTCTACCGCGAGCCGACGCCGCTCTATGTGAAGTACAAGGTCGAGGACCACCTCAGCCAGATCTACACCCCGGTCGTGCCCCTGCGTTCGGGCGGCTATCTGGTGATCAACCAGACCGAGGCCCTGGTCGCCGTCGACGTGAACTCCGGCAAGTCGACCCGCGAGCGGAACATCGAAGCCACGGCGCTGAAGACCAATATGGAGGCCGCCGAGGAAACCGCCCGCCAGCTGCGCCTGCGCGACCTGGCCGGCCTGATCGTCATCGACTTCATCGACATGGATGAGTCGAAGAACAACCGGGCGGTCGAGAAGAAGCTGAAGGACTGCCTGAAGGACGACCGCGCCCGCGTCCAGATGGGCAAGATCAGCGCCTTCGGCCTGATGGAGATCTCCCGCCAGCGCCGGCGCACCGGCGTCTTGGAGGGCACCACCCACGTCTGCGAACATTGCGCCGGCACCGGGCGGGTGCGCTCGGTGGAGTCAAGCGCGCTGGCCGCGCTCCGGGCCCTGGAGATCGAGGCCCTGAAGGGCGGCGGTGAAGCCGCCCTCACCCTGCCCCGGGCCGTGGCGCTCTATGTGCTCAACGAGAAGCGCGGGCACCTGGCGCGGCTGCAGCAGTCGTTCGGCCTGTTCGTCACCGTGGTGGTGGACGACGCCATGGCCCACGCCGACCACCTGATCGAGCGCACTTCCAGCGAGACCCGGCCCGACCATGCGGCGATCGCCGCGCCCGCCGCGCCGGCCTACGACCCCCTCCCCGAGCCCGAGTTCGATGACTACGAGGACGAGGAAGAGGACGAGGAAGACGAGGACGAAGAGATCGAGGCCGAGGCCGAGGTCGCGGAAGGCGGGCCGATCGCCCGTCAAGAGCGGGACCACGAGGACGAGGAAGGCCGCGCCGATGACGGCGAACGCCGAGGCCGCCGCCGTCGGCGGCGGCGCGGCGGACGGAGCGACGAGCCCCGCGACGCCGCGGTCGAGGCCC
>JAQGIX010000127.1 GCA_028290925.1 Phenylobacterium sp.
CGCACCTCGGCGCCCAGCAGGTTCATCCGGAAGACGTTGGGCTCCTGCCGCGCCACGTCGATCTCGCCCATGTAGACCACGCAGGGCAGGCCGAAGCGGGCGCAGACGGTGGCGGTCGCCACGCCGAGCTGGCCGGCGCCGGTCTCGGCGATGATCCGGGTCTTGCCCATCCGCATGGCCAGCAGGATCTGGCCCATGCAGTTGTTGATCTTGTGCGCGCCGGTGTGGTTCAGCTCCTCGCGCTTGAAATAGATCCTGGCCCCGCCGAGGTGCTGCGTCAGCCGCTCGGCGAAATACAGCGGGCTCGGCCGGCCGACATAGTGCTTCAGGTAGCCCGCCAGCTCGGCCTGGAACACCAGGTCCGCCTTGGCTGCGCGGTAGGCGGCGTCCAGCTCATGGACCAGCGGCATCAGGGTCTCGGGCACGTAGCGGCCGCCGTAGTCGCCGAAGCGGCCTTCGGCGTCGGGATAGGCCGTGTAGTCGTTGGGGCGGGCTGGGATGTTCACGATGGCTTTTGAGGCGCGTCAGCTCAGGCCTTGCGGGCGGCGTCCAGGAACGCCGTGATCAAGGCGGGGTCCTTTAAGCCCGGACCGCGCTCCACGCCAGAGGAAACGTCGACGATCGGGGCCCCCGACTGCCGCACCGCCTCGGCCACGTTCCAGGGGTCGAGCCCGCCCGCCAGCAACCACGGCCGGCGGAAACGCCGCCCGGCGAGCAGGCTCCAGTCGAAGCTCGCGCCTGTGCCGCCGGGCCGCGTGGCGTCCTTCGGCGGCTTGGCGTCGAACATCAGGTGTTCGGCGACGCCGTCGTAATCGGCGGCGCGGTCCACGTCGCCGGCTTCGGAGATTGGCAGCGCCTTGATCACGCCCACCCCGATCCGCGCCGCGGCCTCGCGCACCCGCGCCGGCGTCTCCTTCCCCTGCATCTGCAGGAAATCCGGCCTCAGGCCCGCCGCGATGCGGTCGAGTTCGGCGTCGTCGGGGTCGACGGCGAGCGCCACGATCTTCGCCCGTCCGCGCACGGGCTGCGCCAGCCGAGCCGCCGTCTCGACGTCCAGGTTCCGGGGACTGGCCGCGAAGAACACGAACCCCAGATAGGCCGCGCCGCCGTCCAGCGCCGCGCGCACGGCTTCCGGCGTGGACACTCCGCAGATCTTGGCGCTGACGCTCATGGCGGCGATTAGGGGTCTAGGGCGCAGTCTTGCAAGGCCTAGTGCCGCGTCGGCGCCTCGGGCACCTGCGCCTTCAGCAGGTCGCGGATCTCCATCAGCAGGGCTTCCTGCGGCGCCGGGGCGCTCTTCTCCGAATCCGGCTGGGCCGCGTCGCGGCGGCGGATCGAGTTCACCAGCTTGACCATCAGGAACACCACCCAGGCGATGATCACGAACTTGATCATGGTGTTGAGGAACGCGCCGTACTGGATCGCTACTTCCTCGTTGACCTTGGTCGCCGGATTGTCGGGCTTCAGGACCCATTTCAGCTGGGCGAAGTCGATGCCGGACGTACCCAGACCGACCACCGGCATCACCACCTGATCGACCAGGGACTTGACGATGTCCCCGAAGGCCGCGCCGAGGATCACGCCGACCGCTAGGTCGATCACGTTGCCGCGGGCGATGAACTCGCGGAACTCGCCGAGGATCGGCACACGCCGCTCTGCGGCCTTCAGCGGATCGGGCAGGCTCATGGCCTAGCGGCCCTATTCGTCCGTCACGTTGAGCCGCTCGCGCAGCTCCTTGCCGCTCTTGAAGAAGGGCACGTGCTTAGCGCGCACCGACACCGGCTCGCCGGTGCGTGGGTTGCGTCCGGCGCGGGCGTCGCGCGAGCGCACCGACAGCGCGCCGAAGCCGCGCAGCTCGACCCGGCCGCCCTGCTCGAGGGCCTGGATCATCCGCTCCAGCACCACGCCGACCAGCCGCTCGATGTCGCGCTGGGTCAGGTGCGGGTTTTCCTCGGAAAGCTTGGCGATCAGTTCGGACTTGATCATCGGGGCCCCTCGAACGGCGCGACCATGGAAGAGTCCGCCTTTGTATTCAAGGCGCAAATAGGGATTTCCACGGTTACGGCCAAGCTTGTCCGAAATTGTGGCGATGCAACCCAGACGGGTTCCTGCCACCTGTTCCCGTTCCGGAATGGAAAACGGCGGACCGGTCGCCCGATCCGCCGCAGGGTTTGGCCGGAAACCCGGTCGCCCTATTCCTTTTGGGCCTTCTCGCGCAGAGCCGCGCCCAGGATGTCGCCCAGCGAGGCGCCCGAGTCGGAGGAGCCGAACTTCTCGATGGCCGCCTTCTCCTCGACCATCTCCAGCGACTTGATCGACAGCGACATGCGGCGGGCCGCCTTGTCGATGTTGGTGATCTGGGCGTCGACCCGGTCGCCGACCGCAAAGCGCTCGGGGCGCTGGTCGGCGCGGTCGCGGGACAGGTCCGACTTGCGGATGAAGGCGGTCATCGGAGCCGCGTCATCGCCGAACTTCACCTCGATGCCGCCCGAGGTGACTTCGATGATCGTCGCGGTGACCGTCTGGCCCTTGCGGAAGCTGTCGCCTTGCAGGGGATCGCCGGCCAACTGCTTGATGCCGAGCGAGATGCGTTCCTTCTCGATGTCGACGTCCAGCACGCGGGCCTTGACCATGTCGCCCTTGTTGTAGCGGGTCATGGCCTCTTCGCCCGGGACCGTCCAGTCCAGGTCGGAGAGGTGCACCATGCCGTCGATCTCGTTGTCGAGGCCGATGAACAGGCCGAACTCGGTGGCGTTCTTGACCTCGCCTTCCACGGTCGAGCCGACCGGGTGGACCTCCAGGAAGGCGTCCCACGGATTGGCCATGGCCTGCTTGAGGCCCAGCGAGATGCGGCGCT
>JAQGIX010000206.1 GCA_028290925.1 Phenylobacterium sp.
GCGCGATCCACAGCCGGACGCGGGTCACGCCCGAACCGATAGCCGCCTTCACGGCCCGCAGGCGCACCGAGGCGGCGAACAGCCAGGCGATCGCCAGGACGTCGAGATAGGTCGCCACATCCAGGGCGGCGAGCGAGGCCAACGCCTCGGGCAAACCCTGGGCGACCAGGAAGGCGCCCTCGGACTTGGCGACGGCGATCAGCGCCGCGCCGGCGACCGCGAGCAGCACGATCAGCAGCACCACGCCGGGCCGCACGCGAGAGAGCCGTTCGGCCGGCGATTCCACCAGCACCCGCTTCAGCTGCCGTCCGATCGGCGTGTCCGGGGCCAGCAAGAGGACGAGCCCCACCGCAAACATCAGGATCGTCAGCATGCCGCCCTCCAGCTTCACCGTTGAGATGGCGATGCGCACCCGGCGCGCAAGGCGTCCGCTCAATCTTCCGCGCTGAACAGGCTGTCGATGGCGTCGGCGGGCTTCTTGCGCTTCGGCCGTTCCCACAGGACGCCCGGATAGCCCTTCAGCGGGACCAGCGGCCCGCCGGACCAGGCCCAGTCGGGCTTTTCGCCGAGGTTCATGTGATAGCGCGGCTCGCGGCCGGTGCGTGAGGTGAACAGGGCGCGCGGGATGTTGACGATCTTCGGCGAGCGGGCGCGCTCGTAGAGCATGGGCGTGCCGCAGCCGGCGCAGAAGCTGCGGGTGGTGCGTCGCTCGGCGTCCTCGAAGCGGGTGAGATGCGCGTCGCCGGCGAGGATCCGCATGCGGCTCTTCCAGCTGCCCACATAGGTGGCGTCGGCGCAGCCCTGGGCTTTGCGGCTCGCCTCGCCATGGTCGTGCCAGGCCCAGACGCCGGGCACGTCGATCTCCAGCCGCACCGCGCCGCAGACGCAGGCCGCCTGCGCCTGGACGGCGGAGCGCTTCTCGGGCTTGGGGGCCGTCGAGCCGTTGCGCATGGAAGACCTCCAGTCCAGATGAGCGCCGCAGCCCGCCGGACGGACTAGCCCCGTGTCAATGCCAGCGTTGTGTCAGCAGGGCGCGGATAGAATCGCCAGAGGAGCCGCGCGCCCAGTCCGGCGCCCGGCAGCCCCAGCAGCACCTCCAGCCACAGCGGCGCGCCCAGCCGAAACAGCCCGGCGGCCGTCAGGCATGCGGCGAAGCAGCCCAGGTCCCAGCCGCCCTCCGAGGCGATCTTCACGCGCAACGGGCAGGGCGAGGCCTTGGCCAGGTTGTGGGTCGCGGCCGCCAGCGGCGGTACGAGCAAGGGCATCACCAGGCCGCCCAGCGCATTGGCGAGCGCCGCCAGCCAGGGCGAGCCCACGCTCGCCGCCCGCAACAGCACCACGGCCGCCGCCGCCGAGTAGGCGACCGCCACGGTTCGGCGTCCGTGGCCGGCGTCCACGTGGCGTCCGATCGCCAGGCCGACGAGCGCGCCCACCAGCCCGGCCAACGCCATGGCGCCGCCATAGGCGGAGAAGCTCTCGCGCAGCGAGATGAATAGCGCGATCTGCCAGACGAACAGGAAGCAGGCGTCGAACCAGCCGTCGGCGGCGATCAGCAGCGCCGCAGGCCTGGCCGCCCGCCAGGCGCCGGGGGCCGAGCGGTTCGCCCGGACGTTCGGCAGGCCCAGGACCGGCAGGACCGACAGCCCCTGGACCAGCGCCACGCCCGCGAAGGCCCAGCGTGGGCCAAGCGCCAGCAGGGCCCAGGCGCCGGCCAGCGGCGCAACCACGTCGGCGAGCGCCGCCAGCGCCTGGCCGACGGCGATCTGCTGGCCGCGATGCTCGGCGTCGCCCACGGCGGCGACGTAGGCGTTTCTGGATACATAGAAGACGACCTCGCCGACCGCGGCGGCGGCGCACAGCGCGACGAGCGGCGGCCCCAGGCCGTGCACCTCGGCCAGGAGCGGGTATTGCGCCGCCATGCCCACCGTGCCGGCGATCAGCAGGGGCTTGAGGCCCCAGCGGACCGCGAGCGGCAGCAGGGCGGGCCGGATGGCGAAGCGCACGGCGACGATCCCCGCCTGGGCCAGGAGCGCGTTCGGCACGGAGACGCCGGCGTGCAGCAGGAACACCAAGAGGAAAAGATTGCCGGCGCCCTGGGCCAGGGCCTGGACGCCGGCCTGCAGATTGACGCGGTTGATCGCGTCGTTTCCGAAGAATGACATGGGAGATCCGAAGGCATGCAGGCGTGAGGAGACGCGGGGCGTTCAGTCCCGGTCAGGCGGCGCGATTGGCGCTAGCGATTGATCCCACGCACGGAGGGATTCCTCCTTCGGAAGCCTCGACTATGCCGGCGGGGCGGGCGCTTTACAAGGCGGGCGGCTCGCCTGGGCGGACCAGCAGGCGGAACAGGTCGTCGAGCAGGTCGGCGGGATCGGCGTGGCCCTTGCCGTCCCGGGCGAGGTGGCCGCCGAGCGCCAGGTCGGCCGCGCCGTGGGCCAGCGCCAGGATGAGGGCGGTGATCCGCTCCGGGTCGCCCGCCGCCAGGCGACCGGCAGCCTGGGCCTCGGCCACGGTCGCCACGACGCGGGCGCGGGCGGCGGTGGCGGTCTCGGCCAGCTCGTCGGAGCCCGAGCGCCAGGAGCCGAAGGTCAGGCGGAAG
>JAQGIX010000216.1 GCA_028290925.1 Phenylobacterium sp.
GGTCCGCGCGCGCCCGGCTTCAGCGTCGGCCCTTCGGGCACCGCCGGCCAGCCGCCGGACTGGGCGAGCTTCAGGTAGGTCAGATAGCCCCGGCGCAGGAGTTCGTATTGCGGCGCCTGGGGCGGCAGGCTGGCGAGCCAGGGCTCGATGCGGTTCTGCGCGACCGCGGCGCGGAAGTCGGCCGGGGCGTCGTATTTCGCCGACGAGCGCAGGCCCCAGCTCTTGTCCATCGCGGCGCGTGGGATGGAGAACCCGTGCTGGGCCTTGGCGTAGGCGATGACCTCCGACGTCAGCCGCGCCTGGGCCGCGGCGCGCGCGCCCTCGTCGCTGGATTTCAGCCCGTCCTCGAGACCTGCCGTCGGGAAGGCGCTGGGCGCGAAGCCGTGCGAGGGGGCGTCTGCGAGGACCTTCAGCATGGCGGCGGCCTGCCGGGAACTGAACGCGGCGGTCGCGGTGGCGTCGGGCTGGCGCCCCATGCGCCCGCACCCGGCCAGCGGCGCCGCCAGCGCCAGGGCCGACAGGGCCACAGCCACCCACCCGCGCGCCCAATGGCCGCGGCTTCGAACCCACATCATGCACTCAGCCTTCGTGTCACCTGGGACGACAACGCAGACGGTGGAGGTTGGTTGTGGCCTTCTTGTCCGTCGCCCGGTGCTTGAGCCGGTCAGGTTTCGTTGTAAGACGGGCCCCGGGGATGAGACGGGGGCGTAGGCGCGCCGTCGCTGTTAGAAAGACCGCATGAAGATCCTGATCACCGGCGGCGCGGGCTTCATCGGATCGGCTGTGGTGCGCAAGGCGGTCGCCGCCGGCCACGCGGTCGTCAATCTCGATGCGCTGACCTATTCGGCCAACCTGGAGAACGTGGCGGACGCCGCGTCGAGCCCGCTCTACGCCTTCGAACACGCCGACGTCGCCGACGAGCCGGCGGTGGCGGCGATCTTCGCCCGCCACCAGCCCGATGCGGTGATGCATCTCGCCGCCGAGAGCCATAACGACCGGGCGATCGAGGCCCCGATGGAGTTCGTGCGCGCCAATGTGCTGGGCACCGCGGTGCTGCTGGAGGCGGCGCGCGGATATTGGTCGAAGCTGCCCGCTGACCGGAAGGCGGCCTTCCGCTTCCACCACGTCTCCACCGACGAGGTGTTCGGCGCGCTGGGCGAAGACGGCGCCTTCGACGAACAGACGCCCTCCGATCCCAACTCGCGCGATTCGGCCTCCAAGGCCGCCGCCGACCACTTGGTGCGGGCCTGGGGACGGCCGTTTGGGCTGCCCGTGGTGCTGACCAACTGCGCCAACAACTACGGCCCCTACCAATTCCCCGAGAAGCTGATCCCGACGGTGATCAGCCGGGCCCTGGAGGGCAAGTCGATCCCGATCTATGGCGATGGCCGCCAGGTGCGCGACTGGCTGCATGTGGACGACCACGCCGAGGCCCTGCTGCTGGTGCTCGGCAAGGGCCGGCTCGGCGAGACCTACTGCATCGGAGGCGTGCCCAACCGGCGCAACCTGGAGATCGTCCAGTTGCTCTGCGCGGCGCTCGATAAATACGCCCCGGCCAACACCCCGCACGCCGAAAAGATCACCTTCGTCACCGACCGGCCGGGCCACGACTTCCGCTACGCCATCGACGCCGCCAAGCTGAAGGCCGAGCTGGGCTGGGAGGCCAAGACCAGCCTGGAAGCCGGGCTGGAGGACACCGTCCGCTGGTACGTGGAGAACAAGGCCTGGGTGCAGGCCATCCGTGAGCGCGGCTTCCACTCCGAGCGCCTGGGACTGGTGAAGGCGTGAGGCGCGGCATCATCCTGGCCGGCGGCGCCGGCACGCGGCTGCATCCCCTGACCCTGGCGGTCTCCAAGCAGCTGCTGCCGGTCTACGACAAGCCGATGATCTACTATCCCCTGTCGGTGCTGCTGCTGGCCGGCGTCCGCGAGATCCTGATCATCACCACGCCCGAGGACCAGGCCGGCTTCAAGCGGCTGCTGGGCGATGGCTCGCAGATCGGCGTGCGCTTCGAATACGTCGTCCAGCCCACCCCCGGCGGGCTCGCCGAAGCCTACATCCTGGGGGAGGCCTTCATCGCCGGCGAACCCAGCGTGATGGTGCTCGGCGACAACATTTTCTTCGGTCAGAATTTCAGCCAGATGCTGGCCAACGCCGACGCCCGCCACCAGGGCGCCACCGTGTTCGGCTATCTGGTGCAGGACCCCGAACGCTACGGCGTGGTCGAGCTGGGCCCCGACGGCCGGGCGCTCGGCATCGAGGAGAAGCCCGAGGTCCCGAAGTCCAACTATGCGGTCACCGGCCTCTATTTCTACGACGGCCGGGCCAGCGAATTCGCGAGGACCTTGAAGCCCTCGCACCGGGGCGAGCTGGAGATCACTGCGCTCAACGAGGTCTATCTGGCGCGCGGCGAGCTCAGCGTCGAGCTGCTCGGCCGCGGCTTCGCCTGGCTCGACACCGGCACCCACGACAGCCTGATCCAGGCCGGCGAGTTCATCCGCACCGTCGAGCAGCGGCAGGGCCTCAGGATCGGCTGCATCGAGGAGATCGCCTTCCGGCAAGGCTGGATCGACGCCGCGCAACTGCAGGTCCTGGCCAAGGCCCAGGCCAAGAGCGAGTACGGACAATACCTGCGCGATCTCCTCTCGGCCGAGCCCGGCCCGCCGGAAGCCTGACGACGTGCGAGGATCTGCAGGCCTTGCGGCGTCGGTCTCGGTGACCGAATGAGCGGCGGGGCAGGCCGGCCAGCCGCCGACCGCCGCCTTCTGTTTGAACAGGCGCCGCCACTTGTGGAATTTCCGACACTCGACCTGCCGGAATCACAGCCCTGCGGGGCCGCGGTTTCGGACTGACGCGGCGCATATGATCCGTGCGTCCAGTTGACACCCATTGGCGCGATCGTTGCTGTGTCGCGAGTGACGTCCCGGAGTGAGGTTCATCGTGTCTGCACCTGAAATCTACCCGCTGCGCGGCAAGCGTGTCTGGGTCGCTGGCCATCGCGGGATGGTGGGTTCCGCACTCGTGCGCCGGCTGGGGTCCGAGGGCTGCGAAGTGCTGACGGCGCCTCGCGCAGCGGCCGACCTTGAGCGCCAGGATCAGACCGAAAATTGGGTGGCGGCCCATCGGCCGGACGCGATCATCATGGCCGCGGCGCGGGTCGGTGGCATCCTCGCCAACAGCAGTTATCCGGCGGATTTCATCTACAAGAACATCATCATCGAGGCGAACGTCATCCAGGCCGCCAAGGAAAATGGGGTCGAGAAGCTGCTGTTCCTGGGCTCGAGCTGCATCTACCCCAAGTTCGCTGACCAGCCGATCACCGAGGATGCGCTGCTGACCGGCCCGCTCGAGCCGACCAACGAATGGTACGCAATCGCCAAGATCGCCGGGATCAAGATGGTCGAGGCCTATCGCAGCCAGTATGGCAGCGACTTCGTCAATGTGATGCCGACCAATCTGTACGGGCCGGGCGACAATTATCATCCCGAATACAGCCACGTGGTCGCCGCGCTGATCCGGCGGTTTCATGAAGCGAAGCTTTCCGGCGTCCCGAATGTCGTGGTGTGGGGCACCGGCACGCCGCGCCGGGAATTCCTCTATGTCGACGACATGGCGGATGCCTGCGTCCACCTGATGAAGACGTATTCCAGCGGCGAGATCGTCAATATCGGCACCGGCGAGGATATCAGCATTGCTGAATTCGCGCGCGTCGTTGCCGCAGCCATAGGATACACCGGCGAAATCAGCTTCGATCCAT
>JAQGIX010000224.1 GCA_028290925.1 Phenylobacterium sp.
CCCCGGCGGCTGCGACTGCGGCCCCTGCCGCCGCTCCGGCGGCCGCCCCGGCCGCCGCCGACCTCCCGCCGCAGATGCAACGCGGCGGCAAGATCAACATCGGCACCATGTTCCTCGACGCCAAACCCGTCGTGAAGGTGGTGATGATCGGCCTGGTCCTGGCCTCGATCTTCTCGTGGACCCTGCTGATCACCAAGCTGCTCGAGTTCCGCTCGCTCAACCGCGCGTCGGACACCTTCCTTGAAGCCTTCCGTGGCGCGAAGTCGATCAACGACATGGGCCGCATCTCGAGCTCGGAAGAGTTCGAGGGCAACCCGCTGGCCGACATGGCCGCGGCGGCCGCCCAGGAGATCGAACTGTCCCGTCAGGCCGGCCTGCAGGTGGGTGGGGAACATCGTGAGACGACGATCGGCCGGGCTCAGGCCGCGGTAGGCGCGGTTCAGGCCTCACTGACCCGCCGTCTCTCCAGTGGCATGCAGTTCCTGGCCTCGGTCGGCTCCAACGGTCCGTTCATCGGCCTGTTCGGCACCGTCTACGGGATCATGGACTCCTTCATCGGCATCGCGAACACCAACACGACCAACCTCGCGGTCGTGGCGCCCGGCATCGCCGAAGCCCTGCTCGCCACCGGTCTGGGCCTGTTCGCGGCCATCCCGTCGGTTATCTTCTACAACTACTTCCAGACCCGCATCTCCGCTTACGGCGCGCGGACGGAAGGCTTTGTGGCCGAACTGATGAACGCGATCTCCCGGCAGCTCGACAAGGGAGCCTAAGCCACATGGCTGCCAAACTCTCAGGCTCGGGAGGCGGCAAGTACCAGGAAGAAGCCAACGCGGACATCAACGTCACCCCCTTCGTGGACGTGATGTTGGTCCTGTTGATCATCTTCATGGTGGCGGCGCCGCTGGCCGCGGTGACGGTGAAGGTGGATCTTCCACCGGCCTTCGCCAAGGCGTCGCAGAACCCGCCGAAGCCAGTCTACATCTCGATCCAGAGCAACGGCCGGATGTTCATCCAGGACAAGCCCTCCGATTTGGCCACTCTCGGGGACGACCTGCGGGCCCATCTTGGCGACAAGCGCAATCCTACCAAGGAACGGATCTTCATCCGGGGCGACAAGGACGTGCTCTACGGCGACTTTATGGGCGTGATGAACATGCTGCAGGACAACGGGTTCTACAGCGTGGCGCTCGTCGGCGAAGACAAGCGTAAGTAGGCGGTGACGCATGTCTGACACACCACGCGACATCGCCCATCCTGGGCACCACAACCCGTTCGACGACCCGCGACCGAAGAAGAACAAGGGCCTGATCATCGCTCTGGCGATCGCGGCCGTCGTGCACGCCGTGCTGGCGATCTACCTTTGGAAGAGCAAGTTCGAGGCGACCTTCAAGGAATATTCGGAAGACGTGACCGACGTGGCCATCGTCAAGCCGGTGCCGCCGCCGCCTCCGCCGCCTCCGCCTCCGCCGCCGCCGAACACTCCGCCGCCGCCGCCGCCGAAGCTCCAGCCGCGTCCGCCGGTCGCCGTGCCGAACACGCCGACGATCCCGCCGCTGCCGGTTCCTCCGGTGGAGCATCGGATCGAGGAGCCCAAGCCGCCGGCTCCGCCGCCGCCTGAGCCCCCGCGTCCGTCGGTCATCACCCAGCCGGACTGGTCTCGCCGGCCGAACTCTGAGGACCTTGCCCGCTATTATCCCGAACGCGCCCAGCGAATGGGTATTTCGGGAAGCGCCACCATCAGTTGCACGGTGTCGGCGTCGGGTACCCTAACGGATTGCTCCGTCATATCTGAGGACCCGCCCGAGGGCGGCTTCGGCGAGGCGACCTTGCGGGTCAGCAAGTACTTCAAGATGCGGCCCAAGACGCAGGACGGCGCCCCGGTCTCCGGCGGCATCGTGCGTATCCCGCTTCGATGGGTCATTCCAAAGGGCGGCTGATACAGGCCATCATGAAATCCCTAAGCCCCGGAGGTTCGCCTCCGGGGCTTTTTTCTTGACCAGACGTCCGCTTGCAGGCCGCTTGATCACGCCGGCCGGCGCGACTAGAACCGGGCGCTCGCGATGCGCCGCCTTAGCTCAGTTGGTTAGAGCGCCAGATTGTGGATCTGGAGGTCCTCCGTTCAATCCGGAGAGGCGGTACCATCGCAAGAGCTTGAAAGGGCCGGGGGAGAACCCGGTCCTTTTTCGTTTTCGTCGGCGCTACGAGCTCGTTGGCTTTGCGGTCAGGCTTGAGGGGCCAGCAGTCCGGCGATGCGGTTTTCCGGGGCGAAGCTGGTCACCGCGCCCATGGCGGTGCAGGCCAGCGCGCCGGCGGCGAGGCCCCAGGCCATCGCCTGGTCGAACGATCCGGACTTTACCAGGTGCGCGACGAAGGCCCCGATGAAGGCGTCGCCGGCGCCGGTGGTGTCCACGGCGTCGATGCTGTGCGCCGGGTGCGCCCGCCGCGGCTGACCCCTATGGAACAGGACCGCGCCCTCCTTGCCCAGGGTGATGATCACGGCCTGGCCAACGCGCGCCAGCAAGGCCGCGCCGGCCTCAGCCGGATCGGCCCCACCCGCCAGCGCGCCGGCCTCGATCTCGTTCACGAAGAGGATGTCGGTCAGGGCGATGAGCTCGGCGTCGATCGCGTCCGGGGCAGGGGCCGCATTGAGCGCCGTGAGCACGCCGGCTTGCCGGGCGATCTCGAACGCGCGCCGCGTAGCGGTGACGGGGGTCTCCAACTGGGCAAGCACCAGCTTCGCCGATCTGATCAGGGCCGCGGCCTGGTCGATGTGGGACGGGGTGAGATGGGCGTTCGCGCCCGGATCGACGACGATGCGGTTCTCGCCCTTGGCGTCGACCAGGATCATGGCGATGCCGGTGCCGTGGTCGGCCAGGCGAGGCGAGGCGGCGGCCTCGATCCCGGCGCCCGCCCAGACGTCCAGCGCCTCGTCGCCCGCCGGATCGCAGCCGATCGCGGCCAGCATGGCGACGCGAGCGCTGCAGCGCGCCGCCTGGACCGCCTGGTTCGACCCCTTGCCGCCCGGCGAGGTGCGGCGGCCCAGCGCCAGGCAGGTCTCTCCAGGCGCGGGCAGATGCGCCACGGAGAGCACCACGTCGTGGTTATAGCTCCCGACGACAACGATCTCGGCTGGTCCCATGCGGCGCCTCCCGCGCCGCTTTAACCACCGGAGCCCTTGCGCGGGAAGACCGAGCGTGGAATCCGCACGTGGGCGCCCTGGCGGGCATCGACCACCTGGGTGATGGCGAAGTCGCCCGCCACGCTCATCAGCGAATAGGCGTCGTTCTTCGACAGACCCATGTGCTCGTGGAGCAGCCCGAGCATGTCCACCGCAGCGTTGCGCGTGGCGACGTTCAGGTCCTCGTCGAAGCCGTGGACGATCCAGTAGTTCGGCGTCTCCAAAAGTGGCGACGGGAACTGGAAGTCCTTTCGCACGACGATCTGGAACAGCACATTCAGCGAGGCCTCGATGGCGGTGCCCGACACCTCGCCGTCGCCTTGGCTGACGTGAGGGTCTCCGATCGAGAACAGGCCACCCTCCACCTGCACGGGGTAGTACATGACGGCCCCGGCGCCGATCCGCCAGTTGTCGATGTTGCCGCCGTGGGCGCCCGGCGGGATGGTGCTGACGCGGCCGGCGACGTCCATCGCCACACCGGCCGTGCCGAGGTGCGGCCGGGCCGGCACGCGGACTCCCTTGAGCGCCGGCTGGCGGTCGCAGACGGGGCAGTGGGTGACTGTGCCCGGCACCAGGTATTTTCCGGGGAAGTCATAGGCATAGAGCGCCTCGGCCTGTGCGGCGTTGGCGTCGAGCTGGTAGATGGTCACCCGCTCCTTCTCGCCGAACTCCTTGTAGAGGTAGCCCCAGTTCGCCGCGAGGTTCGAGCCGTAGTTGCACCGCGGCGTCATGCGCAGATAGCGCACTTCCAGCATGTCGCCGGGCTGGGCGTCCTCCACATGGATCGGCCCAGTCATGATGTGGACGCCCGGATTGCGGTCGCTTTCCGGGATCTCGCGAAAGATCGCCTGGACCCCTTCGTCCATCATCAGCTCGGGCGCGTCGCCGGCGTGGTGGGTGATCGCCTCGGCCTGGACGAGATCGCCGCTCTTGACCCGCAACGCCGGCGCCAGCGCGGCGTCGAAATAGCCCCAGTGCACTGTCTGCGGGGTCGCCTTCAGTTGGTGCAGCGCCCCGGGCGCCAGATCGGGGCGCTCCTGCCCGTCGTCACAGAAAAAGGCCATCGGCGCGGATCCCTTGAGGTCGAGTTGAGGGGGGATTCTAGAGCAGACCGGGCGGCGGCGGACCGAAGGAGCCCAATTTCCCGGCGACTCTCGCGCGTCCGCTGCTTTATCGGGCGCCGGGTCCGTCAGCGGCCCGACCCCGGGCCGGAGGCCAGCAAGCATTGGGGCGTCTGCGTGCAAGACCTTGGGTGGCGCTCTGGCTAGGCTGAAACTCCATACATCTCTCAAGGCGATGAAGGTCTCACGTGAGCACTCTGGCGACGATCCGCACCCGCCCTTTGAAGCCTGGTTTTGGCGCCGAGATCCTCGACGTCGATGTCCGCCATGCCGATGAGGAGACCCTGATTGGCGTCGTGGACGCGTTCCACAAGCACGGCGCGATCGTGCTGCGCGATCAGCAGTTGTCGCCCGCCGAACTGACCGCCTTCATCGCCCGGTTCGGCGAGCCGGAAGACCACACGCTGAAGGAATATACGGTCGAGGGCTTCCCCAAGGTCTATCGCCTGTCGAACCGGATCGTCGACGGCAAGCCCATCGGCGCCCACAACGACGGCGTCGGCTGGCACACCGACTACAGCTACAAGTCCGAACCCGTGATGGCGACCATGCTCTTCGCCGTGGAGGTTCCCGCGGAGGGCTCGGACACCCTGATCGCCGACTGCGTGGCGGCGTGGAACGCGCTGCCGCCGGAGCGTCAGGCGCAGCTCGAAGGCAAGGTCCTTCACCACTCCTACCAGCACTTCATGGCCAACCGGGAATATGGCGCCCGCGAGCTGTCCGACCAGCTGAAGGCGGAGAACCCGGATGTCTTCCATCCGCTGATCCGCACCCATCCGGCCGATGGCCGCAAGGCGCTCTGGCCCTCGACCGGGACGGTCATCGAGGTGATGGGCATGCCCAACCCTCAGGGCCTGGACCTGGTCCAGGAGCTCGTCGACTTCGCCACCCAGGACCAGTTCGTCTACCGGCACAAATGGCGCGTGGGGGACCTCTTGATGTGGGACAACCGCTGCACGCTTCACACGGGCACGCTGTTCGACGACACCAAGTACATCCGAGAGATGCATCGCCTCTGGGTGCGCGGCGACCGTCCCTACTGATGGGCGCCTGGCTGATCACCGGGGTCGGTGGCGGGCTCGGCCGCGCCTTGGCCAAGGCGGTGCTCGACGTCGGCCACCAGGTGGCGGGCACGGTGCGCCAGCCGGCGGCGCGGGCCGAGTTCGAGGCGATCGCACCCGGCCGGGCGCACGGCTTCGTGGCGGATATGGCCGACGAGGCGTCCGTGAGAGCGGCGGTGGAGCAGGCGGAAGCGGCGCTCGGCGGCCTCGACGTGCTGGTCAACAACGCCGGCTACGGGCTTGTCGGCGCCATCGAGGAGGCGAGCCTCGCCGAGGTGCGCGCCCAGTTCGAAGTGAACGTCTTCGGGCCCGTGGCCGCGATCCAGGCGGTCCTGCCCCACTTCCGGCGCCGACGACGCGGCCACATCATCAATATCACCTCGGTGAGCGGACTGGCGGCCTGGGCCGGCACGGGCGTCTATTGCGGCAGCAAGCACGCCCTCGAAGGGATCGGCCGGACCCTGGCCCAGGAAGTGGCCGGGTTCGGGATCAAGGTGACCAACGTCGAGCCGGGCGGCATGCGCACCGACTATGCCGGACGCTCGATGATCGTGACGGCGCAGAAGATCGCCGACTACGCCGACACGGCGCACAACGCCGAACGCATCCTCGCCGAGCATGCCGGCCAAGAGGCAGGGGATCCCGCCAAGGTCGCCGCGGCCATCCTGAAGATCGTCGAGTCTCCGGATCCGCCGGTGCAACTGCTGCTGGGCGCCGACGCGGTCCATTACGCCACCCAATCGATGGCCGCTTTCCAGGAGGAGTTCGGCCGTTGGGCGGCGCTCAGCCTCTCGACCGGGTTCCCGGACGCCTGACCGCTCAGGCGGCCTCGGCGTCCTCGAACACCACACTGGTCATGCCGAGCGAGCCGTGCTCGATCCAGTCGTTGAACAGCCGCGCCCGGTCATCGTCCCCGCGAGCGCCCAGCACGTAGAGCAACGGCCAGAAATGCTCCGGCGTCGGCGCCGCGAGCTCGGCGTCGCCGCCCAGGCGCGCGAACTCCACCGCCCGCTGCGGTTCGTTGTCGACGATCGCCTTGCGCATCTCGTCGTTGAAGCGCGCGGCCCAGTCGTAGGGCGCGCAAGCCGCGTCGCCCCAATTCATCGCCCGCAGATTGTGCACGATGTTGCCGGTGCCCAGGATCAGCACCCCCTCGTCGCGCAGCGGGGCGAGCCGGCGTCCGATGTCCAGGCGCTGGGCGGGCGTAAGGTTCACGTCCATGCCGAGTTGCACGACCGGGACGTCGGCCTTCGGATAGGCGTGCGTCAGGACCGACCAGGTCCCGTGGTCGAGACCCCATTGCGAGGTGTCCTGGATGACGGGGGTCGGCGCCAGCAGTTCGGCCACGCGGCCGGCCAGCTCCGGGCTACCGGGGGCCGGGTATTGCATGTCGAACAGCGCCTTCGGAAACGAGGCGCCGAAGTCGTGGATTGTGCGGGGGCGCGGCATGGCGGTGACCGCGGTGGCTGGAACTTCCCAATGCGCCGAGATGCTGAGGATGGCCTTCGGCCTCGGCAGCCTGGCGGCGATGTCCGCCCAGGATCGGCTCTTGGTGTTGGCCTCGATGGCGACCATCGGACTGCCGTGGCCGAAGAATACGACCGGCATGCGCGGGCTGGCGCTCATCTGCAGCTACTCCGCAGCGGCCGCCAGCGCCGAGGCGCCGGGCTTTGGCCGCATCCGGCCCCACGCGGCGCGGTAGCGCGGCACGACCCAGTGGTTGAACTGGCCCTGCGCCCCCTCCTGCCAGGAATAGCGGCCGCGGGGGGCGAAGCGTGAGCGCAGGCCCATCTGGACCAGTCCGTCCACGTGCATGTCCTGGGCGATGATCTTGCCGGCGCTGGTCATGATCATCTCGAGGCGGTGGGGAAAGGCCGGATCCTCCATCGCGCCGGGCGCCACCAGGATGCCGGTGTCCTGTTCCATGGTCTCGGGACCGGTGGCGCGCAGGATCAGGTAGATCACCAGGTCGCTGGTCAGCACCAGTGACAGCGTCGGGGGCACGTTGGCGAAGGTCATTCGGCCCCGGTCCTCTTCCGTCAGCTTCGGGAACACCGGGAGGACCGCGCGCTGGGTCGGGTTGAAGCTCGCGTCCGGATGCAAGGTGCCGTTGAACCTCAGAAAGCCGGCGTCGTCCGGGCCGGACTCCGGGAAGATGGCCAGCTCGCTCGGCACGAAGTCATGCAGCGGACCGCTGTGCAGTTTCGACGCGTGGTACCCGTCGTTGTTGTTCTCGAACATCACCTTCCAGTTCCAGGCGAACTGGCCGGTCATGGTGGTGGCGCTTTCCGCATGGGCGAGATCGTAGCCTGCGATGGCGTCGGCCACCCCCGCCAGGCGCGGCGCGAGCGGGGCGGCGTCCAGGTCGAAATTGATGAACAGGAAGCCCAGCCAGGTCTCGACCTTGAATTGCGGCAGTCGGACCTGCTTCTTGTCGAAGTCGCAGGTGCGCTCCATGGCCGGGGCGTTCACCAGCTTGCCGTCCAGTCCATAGACCCAGTGATGGTACGGGCAGACGAAGCCGCGGGCGTTGCCCTTGCCTTCGGCCACCAGCATTGCGCGGTGCTGGCACACCGAGGACATGGCGCGGACCACGCCGTCGCGGGCGCGCGCCACCACGATCGGCTCGCCGACGATGTGGGTGGTGAAGTAGTCGCCGGGCTCCTTGACCCAGTCCTCCCGCCCGACGCAGAGCCACTCGTGATTGAACAGGGCTTCCTTCTCGAACTCGTAGAATTCGGCGTCGGTGTAGCAGGCGGGCGGCAGGGTCTCCGCGCGGTCGAGGCCGACGACGGAGGTCTCCAGACTTTCGATGAAGGCGTCCGTCAGGATGGGGGAGGCCATGGGATCGTCCTTACAGAGGGGGCCGCGGGTCCTGGCATAAGCTAGCGGGGTCGAGCGGGAGGGTCTTGCCCAGGCACGCACCGAGAGTTTCTGACCGCAGGCGGCGGCGTCAGGCTGGCGCCTGCTCGCGGGCGACGTAGGCGCGCCAGCCGCCGAGCATGGTGATGTCTTCCGCGCCCTCGATGGCGCGCGGCTCGGCGACGAAGCCCTTCACCTCTGTTCCGTCCTCGAGCGTCACCGTGCCGATGGCCAGCGGCGGCGGCACCTCCGCCACGAAATCGCCGAACGCCTCGGTGGCCAGTTCGTAGACCTCCACCTCGATCGCCGCGCCATCGGCGCCGGCGTGCACCAGCGCGGGCTTCGGCGGGGCGGTGTTGGCCATGGCGTAGAGCTTGTAGACGGGCGCGGTCCGGCAGCGGCTGACCAGCTTGGCGTCTCGCGAGGTGAGCTGCCAATGCAGGGGCATTGCGGCCAGGTGGGCGCCGACCACGGCCAGCTTCACGCGCGGCCGTACGCCGGAGATATCGAGTGGCGGAGCCTCGGGCATCGGGGCGATCTCCTCATAGCGGCGGGCGAGCGCCAACAGGCTCCGGTCCGCCCAGGCGGGTCCGATCAGGGTCACGCCAAAGCCCGTGCCGTTGTCGCGGAAGCCCGCGGGCAGGGCGATGGCGCTCATGTCGAGCAGGTTCACGAAATTGGTGTAGCGGCCAAGGTTGGCGTTCAGCGCCAGGGGCTCGGCCAGCACTTCGCGGACCCGGTAGGTGGTCCCCGTCGTCGGCAGCAGGAGCACGTCGGCCGACTGCCAGAGCTGTTCGGCCGCCCGCTGATGGCCGCGCAGGCGATACTCCGCCTGGAAGGCCTCGACTGCGGTGATCCGCAGGCCGCCCTCGAGGATCTGGCGGACCACGGGGTGGATCGTGGCCGGCCGTTGGATCAGGAGGTCGTAGGCGGCCGCCGTGCGCTCGGCCACCCACGGTCCCTGATAAAGCAGGTCTGCGGCCGCGGTGAGGGGGCTCATGTCGATCTCGACCCGTTCGCCGCCCATGGCCTCCAGGCGGGCGATGGCGATCCTGAACAGCCGCGCCGACTGGGCGTCCGAGAACCACTCCAGCTGCTCCGGCCGCGGCGTGGCGAAGCGGAACCTGTCGGGGAGGGGCTGACCCGTCTCGGCGGCGCTGCGCCGCGAATAGGGATCCGCGGCGTCGTATCCGGCGACCACCTCGTCGATCGCCGCAGCTTCGTCGGCGGTCGACGTCAGGACGGTGACGCAATCGAGGGTGCGGCAGGCTGGGACCACGCCGCGCGTGCTCCAGCGGCCCTTGGTGGGCTTCAGCCCGACCAGGTGGTTGAAGGCGGCCGGCACGCGGCCGGACCCCGCGGTGTCGGTCCCGAGCGCGAAGGCGACGAGACCCGCCGCCACCGCCACGGCCGATCCGGAGCTCGATCCGCCGCTGACATATTGGCGATTGTAGACGCTGCCGCAGGCGCCGTAAGGGCTGCGCGCGCCGACCAGTCCGGTGGCGAACTGATCGAGGTTGGTCTTGCCGATCAGGACCGCGCCGGCGTCGAGCAGGCGCTGCACGACCGGGGCGGTGGCCCCGGCGTGATAGGCGAAGGCCGGGCAGCCGGCGGTGGTCGGCACGTCCGCGACGTCGAGGTTGTCCTTCACCGCGAAGGGCGCGCCGGCCAGGGGAAGGCGTTCGCCGGCGGCGATGCGCCGGTCAACGGCCTCAGCCTGGGCCATGACCTGCTCCGGCGCCAGACGATGAATCCACACCTGAGGCTGCACCGCCTCGTAGGCCGCGACGCGGGCGAGGGCTTCGCGCGCGATCTCCGCCCCGCTGCGGACGCCGGCTGCGACGTCGCGGGCGATCTCAAGCGTGGAGAGCCGATCAAACGAGGGCATGTGCGCTCAGCCGGGAAGGCGGCCTCGAGGGGAGCAGCCCGCCCCATGCCGCGAACGGAACGGGACGGACCATTCGAGGGGAGGCCTGATACTAGAAGGCGAAGGCGATCGTGCCGATGACCTGCCGGGGCGGGATGTACTGCTGGCTGGTCTGACCCGTCCCATAGGGGTCGGTGTAGCGGGAATTCACGCCGGCCTTGTCGAACAGATTGGTGCCGGTGAGCGAGACGCGCCACTTGCCGCCGGTCGGGGCGTACTCGACGTAGAGGTCGGTCACGCCGTAGGCCTTGACCTTGTCCAGGGTCGGCTCGTTGAAGATCCGCGCCCACTCCGACCCGCGATAGGTGTACTGCGCCCGCGCGGTCACCGCGCCGCTGGGCAGGTCCCAGCGGTAGGAAGCGTTCACCGAGCCTGAAACCTTGGGCATCGCCGGCGGCTCCTTGCCGTTGATGTCGCGGGCCGCGGCGAGCACCGCCGCCCAGCAGCCGGGGTTGTAGAAGGCGCCGCCGAACGCGCAGGGGCTGGAGAACGAGGGATTGTTCTCGATGGCGTTGACGACGGTGGAGTCGAGCACCAGCGTCTTGCCGACCACCTGGCCTTTCTCGAGCGCCAGGCTGGCGCCGAGATGCAGGTGGTCGTCGAGCCCCACGTACTGCGCCTCGAACTCCACGCCGTAGTCACGGACCTTCGGGATGTTGGTGAGCCCGCCGTCGAAGGGCACGGGGTCGGTCTCGATGTATTGGAAGTCCTTGTGGTTATAGTAGAAGGCCGCGACGTTCAGTCGGAGCGATCGGTCGAAGAAGTAGTTCTTCAACCCGACCTCGAAGGCGTCGTTCTTTTCCGGCCGGAAGGTCGCCGGGATCAGCTGTTGCCCGTAGCTGCCGTTGACGCCGCCCGGCTTGTAGCCGCGGGCGTAGCTCGCATAGACCATGTTGTCCGGCGAGAAGTCGTAGTCGGCCTCCAGGCGCCAGGTCGGCACGCTGCCCTTCTTGGAGTGGACCACGGTGTTCGTGCCGAAGGCCGAGAAGTTGTAGCTGTTATCCTTGAAGTCATCGTTGTTGTAGCGCAGGCCCGCCGTCACCCGGAGAACGTCGCTCACGTGGTAGGTCGCCTGGCCGAACACGGAGTAGGACTTGCGTTGCACGTGGGAGTCGTTGCCGTAGTTCAGGTTCGACGGCGGATTGTTGGTGATCCCCCGCGGAATGGCGAGCTGGGCGGCGGTCGGCGCGGTCGTTCCGCCGTACTCCACGACGAACTGCTTGCTGGTCTGGTAGAGGCCGAACAGGCCGACGATCCACTCCAGCTTCGAGCCGGCCGGCGACAGGAAGTCCAGCTCTTCGGTGTAGTTGTGGACGTGGGTGTTCCACGCCGCCACCACGTCATAGGCATGGATCTGGGCGAAGGTGGTCCGGTCGGAGTCCTCCTGCTGGATGTGGTCCAGGCCCTGGTAGGCGCTGACCGAGCGGATCGAGAAGCCCGGCAGGTCCCACTGCAGGTTCAGGTGATAGAGCTGGCTCGTGAGCTTGAAGTGGCTCGGATAGTCCTGGGACAGCTGGCGAGGATCCGGGGACGGATCGATGAGGTTCTTCTGCGCGTCGCCGTGCTGGTTGGACCTGTAGAGGTCGGCCGTCAGGGTGGCCGAGAAATTGTCGGTCGGCTTCCAGAGGAGGGAGCCCTTGACGCTGGCGTCGTGTGCGTCGTCGAGCTTGAAGCCCGGGATCGCCAGGTTTTCCGTGAACCCGTCGTGGTCATACTTCTGGCCCGACAGGCGCAGGGCCATGGTCTGGCCGATCGGGATGTTCACCTCTGCCCGCTCGCGGAACAGGTTGTAGGTGCCGGCGCTGAAGTCGCCCGACGCGTCATAGGTGTTGAGCCGCGGCTGGCGGGTGATGATGTTGATCGCCCCGCCGATCGAGCTCTGGCCATACAGCGCGCCTTGCGGTCCGCGCAGCACCTCGATGTTCTGGATGTCGAACAGCGTCTGGTCGAGGGAGATGGTGTTGGCGATGTAGACGCCGTCGATGAACTCCGAGACGCCGGGCACCGTCGTGAGGCCGTTCTCAGGCGTCTCCGAGCCGACGCCGCGGATCGTGACGAGGTTCTCGAACCCCGAGGTCTTCGTCACCTCCAGGCTGGGCACAACCGAATTCAGGCCTGCCACCGATGTCGTGAACGTCTGGTCCAGCGTCTGGCCGGAAATCGCGGTGACCGCGTCAGGCGTGCGCTGCACGTCGGTTCCGCGGCGTTCGGCCGTGACGATCACGGTCTCCAGGGTGGAGCTGCCGGCGGCGGTGGCCGCCGCGGCGAGCGTCGCCTGGCTCTGTGCAGATGCCGAGGTCGCCGCAGCGGCTGCGATGGCAAAAGCGCAGGTGGACAACATGAGATTGCGTTTCACACGCACCGATTGAGTAGACATGACCCCCGCTCCGTTCAGGATTCTTGTTTGTGACGACAGATTACTTCACCCGCCCCCCGGGCACAGGTCTTATGACGTGATCTGCGCTCAAATCGCCGCCGGTGACGTCCGCGCGGTCAATCGTTGAGCGATTCCCTAAATATTGTCTAAAATAGAGGCGGAAATTCACGATTCCGTCAAGGTCGAAA
>JAQGIX010000251.1 GCA_028290925.1 Phenylobacterium sp.
CGTCCAGCGCCTCGGCGCGCGCCAGGGCGGCCTGGGTGATCGCGGGCTCGGCGGCCATCCACAGCGCCGCCGCCTCGCGCGTCGCCGCCGGCCAGCGCGAGACGTCGCCGCCGTAGGCTTCGGCCAGGGCTTCGAACCGGTCTTGCGTCATTCCATCGCCTCGGGACGCCATCTCAACGCTCCACCATGTCGGCCAGGGCCGCGCGCAGCGCCCGCCGGCCGCGGCCCAGCAGGCCCTCCAGCGCCTCGACGCTGACGCCCATCACCGCGGCGGCCTCGATATTGCCGAGCTCCTGGTAATGGCAAAGCACGATCGCCTCCCGCTGGCGATCCGGCAGCGCCGCCAGCGCTCTCGAAACCCTCGAGGCCACGTCCCGCGCCTCCAGCCCGCGATCGGGCGAGGGTCCGGGATCGGCCTGCTCCGGCGGCTCGTCCGTCACGATCTCGCGCCGCCGGCGGAGCCGATCGTAACAGAGGTTGAGCGCCACCCGATGCAGCCAGGTGTCGAACTTCGCCCGGCCCGGCCGCCAGCGCGGCGCCTGTTTCCAGACCCGCAGGAACGTCTCCTGGGCCACGTCCTCGGCCTCCGAGGCCTCGCCGAGCATGCGCTGGGCCAGCGACATCAGCCGCGGCAGCTTGCGCGCCACCAGCGCGCGCACCGCCGCCGGGTCGCCCTCGGCCACCCGCGCCAAGAGCGCCTCGTCCGGATCGGTCTCGTGCAATCCCGCCTGAACTCCGGGCCGTGTCTCGCCTACTGACCGCCACGACATCTCTGCCATAACATGATCGGCGCACGGACGAGGGCGTCGGTCTGCATCGTCGTCATCCCGCTGGTGGCCGAAGTCTCAATCTCGCGCCTTCCACGCCGCGCGCCGGCGTTTCCGTCGGTCAGGCCGGCACCAGCACGTCATAGGCCTTGCGCGCCGCGGCGCGGGCGGCGGCGAGCTTGCGGGTCAGGGCCCGAAAATCCCGCGCCTGGCCGGCCCGCGCCAGCAGCTTGCGGAAGGCCGGCGGTTCGCCGTCCGGATCGGCGCCGTCGTCGAGCGCGACCTTCAGCAGCTGGGTCAGGTCCTGCTGCAGCCGCCAGGCGTCCTGCAGGGCCGCGAGCGGCGCGCCCGGCGCCAGGCCGCCGCTCTGGAAGGCGCTCAGGGCCTGGGCGGTGTTGGGGCTCAACGGCCCGCCGCCGGCGGCGTGGACCAGCTGCAGGAACTGGGCGGCGAACTCGATGTCCACCAGCCCGCCCGGCGACAGCTTGAGGTCCCAGTCCCCTTTCGGCGGCCGCTCGCGCTCCATCAGCTCGCGCATGTCGCGCACGTCCGCGGCGGTGCGGACCGGATCGCGCGGCCGGCGCAGCGCCGCCTCGATCGCCCCTTGCGCCTGCCCGGCGAAGGCCGCCGACGTCGCCCAGACGATCCGCGCCCGGGTCAGGGCCAGCAGCTCCCAGGTCTCCGCCTCGCGGGCGTAGTAGTCCTCGAAGGCCGCGAAGCTCACCGCCACCGGCCCCTTGGTGCCCGAGGGGCGCAGCTGCATGTCCACCTCGTAGAGGCCGCCCTCCGCGGTCTGGCTGGACAGCGCCGCGATCAGCCGCTGGGTGAACCGGCCATAGAACGTCGCGGCGTCCCAGCCCTTGATCTCCGACGCGGCGGCCGGATCGCGGCCCAGGTAGAGGGTCATCAGGTCGAGGTCGGAGCCGGCGCTCATCTCCCGCGAGCCGCACTTGCCGAGCGCCACCACCGCCACGTCGCCGGAAAATCCGCCGCCCAGCCGCCCGGTCTCGGCGAGCGCGGCGGGCGCCAACGCCTCGATGCAGACGTCCGCCAGGTCGGCGAAGGCCTGGCCGGCCACCTCCGCCGAGGCCGCGCCGCTCATCACCTGGACGCCCACCCGGAAGGCCTGTTCCCGGCGCACCCGGCGGACCACGTCCATGGCCGCCTCGAAGTCCGGGGCGCCGCCCAGCGCGGAGACCATCACCGCGCGGTCCTCGCCGATCTCGATGGGATCGAAGAAGGCCCCGTCCAGCATGGCGTCGATCGCCGCCGGCCGGCGCGCCAGCGTGGTCGCCAGTCGCGGCGCGAAGGCCATCACCTCGACGATCAGCTCGAACAGCCGGGGCTGGGCCAGGAACAGCGACTGCAGCTGCACCCCGGTCGACAGGTTGGCGAAGAAATCGCTGAAGCGGTTGAAGGCCGCGTCCGGGGCGCCGGTCGCCTGCGTCGCCTCCAGCAGCTTGGGCGCCAGCCGGGTGAACAGCTCGCGGCCGCGCTCGGTGCGGGTGGCCGGGATACGGCCGTGGTGCCAGGAGCGGATGGTCTGCGAGACCCGCGGCGGATGCGAGAAGCCCATGCGGGCCAGCGTCGCCAGCGTCTCCGGATCGTCGTCCACGCCGGTGAACACCAGGCTGCCGAAGCGCGAGGACAGCGGTTCCTCGGCCGGGAAGAGTTCGGCGTAGCGGGCGTTGACGCCCTTCAGCAGCCGGGTCACCGCGGCGTCGAAGGCGCGCAGCCGGTCGTAGCCCATCAGCGCCGCCACGCGCCGTCGCTCGGTGTCGGAGTCCGGCAGACGGTGGGTTTGCTCGTCGGCCAGCATCTGGATGCGGTGCTCCATGGCCCGCAGGGTCCGATAGGCCTCGGTGAGCTCGGCGGCCGTCTCAGGGGCCACGTGGCCGTCGGCGGCCAGCGCGTCCAGCGCGTCCAGCGTGCGCCGCTGGCGCAGCTCGGGATGGCGCCCCCCGAGGATCAGCTGCTGGGTCTGGACGTAGAACTCGATCTCCCGGATGCCGCCTCGGCCGAGCTTCAGGTCGACGCCCTTGGCCGAGACCCGCTCGTCCACCTTGTGCGCGTGGATCTGCCGCTTGATCGAATGGATGTCGGCGATGGCCGCGAAGTCGAGGTTCTTGCGCCAGATGAAGGGCTGCAGCTCGGCGAGGAAGGCGGTCGCGGCGGGCAGGTCGCCGGCGCAGGGCCGCGCCTTGATGAACGCCGCCCGCTCCCAGTTCTGGCCGACGCTCTCGTAGTACTCGAGCGCGGCCGGCACCGGCACGGCGGGCTGGGTGGAGGACGGGTCGGGCCGCAGCCGCAGGTCGATGCGGAAGACGTAGCCCTCGGCGGTTCGCCCCTGCATCAGCTCGGCGACCCGGTGGGTGAGCCTCACCGCGAAGGCCTGGCTTTCGACGCCGTCGGCCAGCGGCAGGCGGTCCGGCTCGTAGAAGACCGAGACGTCGATGTCGCTGGAATAGTTGAGCTCGAAGGCGCCCTGCTTGCCCATGGCGATACAGAACCATCCGGGGACCGGGCCCTCGGC
>JAQGIX010000262.1 GCA_028290925.1 Phenylobacterium sp.
CAGCTGTTGAGCATGGTCGCCTACGTCGAGGCCCTGCTGCGTGGCGAGGCGCTGGAGGCGCACTGAGCGCGGCCCCTCAGCCGCCTAGCCGCCCGGCCATGACCTCGGCGATCATCACCGTTGTCAGATGGGTGTTGGCGCGCACCACGCTGGGCATGATCGAGGCGTCGATCACCCGCAGGCCCTCCAGCCCCAGAACCCGGCAATCGCTGTCCACCACGCTCGCAGGGTCAGAGGGATCGCCCATGCGGCAGGTGCTGGTGGCGTGCTGGGTGTCGCCGGCGTTGGCGAGCGCGTAGGCGTCGATCTCGGCGTCGGTGGCGTCGGCGAGCCCGAGGTCCACCACCTGGCCGATCGCCGTGACGCTGTCGCGCGTGGCCAGGGCGAGCAGACGTCGGACCCCGTCGCGCATCCGCACGATGTCCGAGGGATCGTCGAGCATGTTCTCGTCGATGACCGGCTGGACGAAGGGATCGGGGGAGGCCAGGCGCAGGGTCCCGCGGGAGACGCACTGGTTCACCCAGACCCCCATGAGGCCGACCGTCGGCGCGCCGGTCTCGGCGTCCACATGGCGGCCGAGGCTGTCGCCATAGGCGTTCAGCGCCACCATCATCATGTCGTTCGGACCGGCGCCCGCGAGGCCCGAGGAATAGCGGACGCAGAGGTTGGTGTGCCGGAACCCCTGCGGCGGCCGGGCGAAGGCCTCCAGCTGGACCGGCGCGAAGACCACCGGGTGGTCCTGGAAGGACTCGCCGACCGGCAGGGCGGCCTTCACCGCGATGTCCAGCTCCGCCAGATGGACCGCCGGGCCGACGCCGGAGCGCAGCAGGATGGCCGGCGAGTGCACCGCGCCGGCCGACAGGATGATCGTGCCGCCGCGCACCTCGCGCCAGGCGCCGTCCTGCAGCAACCGCACGCCGACGGCGCGGTCGCCGTCGAACAGCACCTTGTCCACGTGGGCGCCGCCGAAGACCGCCAGGTTGTTGCGGCCGCGGCTGGGCTCCAGATAGGCGTCGTTGGTGCTGACCCGCAGGCCGCCCAGGCTGTTGATCGCATAGGGCGAGACCCCGGTGGTCCCCGGCGCATTGTGGTCCGGCTCCCAGGGATAGCCGGCGTCCAGCGCCGCCTCGGCCAGCGCCTGGTCGACGGCGCCCCAACGGGAGACCGGCGCGCGGTAGATCGGGATCGGGCCCGCGTCGCCGTGGTAGTCGCGCGCGCCGAACCGGCCGTCGGTCTCCAGGCGGCGGAAGGCGGGCAGAACCTCGGCGAAGGACCAGCCACGGCAGCCGGCGGCGGCCCAGCCGTCGTAGTCCTCGGGCACGCCACGGATGGCGATCTGGCCGTTGATGGCGGAGCTGCCGCCCACCCCGCGGCCGCGCCAGTAGGTGCGCGGCGGTTGCCCCCGCGTGCGGCGCGACTGCAGATCGTCCCAGCGATACTGCCCGTAGGCCTCGCCGACGATGATCTCGTTGGGGTTGGGACTGCGCATGGCCGCGGGCGTCTGGGCCGAGCCGTAGTCGGGGCCGGCCTCGATCAGGGCGACCTGCACGCCGCGGGTCGCCGACAGCCGCGCGGCCAGCACCGCGCCGGCCGACCCCGCGCCGACGATGACGTAATCGTAGTCCATGAACCCCTCCGACAGGCCTCCGCTATAGCGGCTGGCCCGTCCGCCGACGACGGCAAATCGGGCGGCGGCCTAGACCTCGGCCGCCCACCATTTCAATCGTTGCATGCCCGTATCGCAGCGGGCTGCTCCCAGCAAACAATCCTACAGTACTGTATTGGACATGAAATGATAGACAAGATCCAGACACATATTGTATTCATGAAACATGCGGCAAGTAAGATTCTCACTATTGATTAAGCAATAGGGCTCAGAACTCTCGGCGGGAATTCGGGGGAGCATGAGAAGGAGGAACTACATGTCGGTATCCAGTATTTCGGCTTCGGCGCCCGCCGCGCCGCCGGCGCAGAACTCGGCGTTTCGGAACGCTTTCCAGCAACTCACGACGGCGATCGGTTCGGGCGACCTGCAAACCGCCCAGCAGGCCTACGCCACGATCACCAGCCTGCAGCCGCAGCAGGGCTCGGGGCCGTCCAACGGGCCCATGGCCACGCTGTTGTCGACGCTTGGGCAGGCCCTGACGAGCGGCGACCTGACGAGCGCCCAGAGCAGCCTGGCGGACTTCCAGAAGTCCCACGGGCAGCACCATCACCACGCCGCACCGCCATCGACCAACGACGGCGCCGCAGCCTCGACCACGACCACCGGGTCTTCGAACGTCCTCGACGTCTCGGCTTGATCCCCGGGCTCCCGCGCAGGCGCAGTCCGCACGCCTGCGCGGGGCAGGGGCGCCGCATAATGGCGTAGTCCCGGTCTGCTGACAGCATTCCGTCATCAGTCAGGTCAGGGGTTACCGCCGGCGCCGGACAGACGCGGGAAACACGGGTGGAAACTCACTTCGCCCCGGGGCCGGGGGCCGTTGAGGGTCAGGCATTGGAAAGCCCACGGGGGTGCGCCCACGTTGCGAAGGTTTGGATCGTTCTCAAATCCGAAGCGCGCGTAGTAGGCCGGGTCGCCAAGGAGAACGCATCCGCCAGCGCCCATCGCTCGGAGACGTCGCAGTCCCTCACGGATCAGCCCCTGGCCGATACCCGTTCGCTGACGGTCCGGCCACACCGATACAGGTCCAAGCCCGAACCAGCCGCCGGCCTCTCCATTGATCGTGACTGGAGAGAAAGCGATATGGCCGACGATCTCACGATCGTGCGTCGCCACGAGCGAAAGTGTCAGCGCGCCTGTTGCCCGCAATCCATCGATGACCTGGGCTTCGGCGCCGTCGCTAAACGGTCTGCCCATGAACGCCGCGTCAGTTAGGGCATGGATAGTAGTCGCGTCCTCGGGACGCTCTCGTCGGATCTGCATGTTGATGAGCCTGTAGACAACTTGAGTAGGCAGCCGACAGAGCGACCGCTCCATCGCGGTTCTCGCGTCTGCTGCGACGTGTCTCGCTAGAACGAGACGCTCAGCGGGGGGCCACAGTCTCTGACATGATCCTTTCGTAGCTCCTTCGCTGAAATATACGCAAACCCTTCGCGAAGTCCGCAATGGGTCGAAAGCGAGTTGAGGTCCGGCCAATAAGCGGACTTTGGGGCTGTCGCCGGATGTCCGCACGAGGGAGCACAGCGCTGATGTGGTGGCCCTGTGCTCCTAAACTGACACCCACGCTGGGGAGGCTCTCAGAAGCGAGTTCGCCATGCCCCAACCGGACCTGTTCCATCTAGCGAGGAAGCCCTGGGACGCGGGCCGAATTATCGGTCCGAACGCTCCGCTGAAGCCGAGCACATTTGGGCGATCCGCCAGCAGTTGATGGCGGTGACCCGCCGCGCTCATCGGCGGGGTTCCACCGG
The DNA here is from genome assembly GCA_028290925.1 of Phenylobacterium sp. GTDB lineage: Bacteria > Pseudomonadota > Alphaproteobacteria > Caulobacterales > Caulobacteraceae > Phenylobacterium. The sequence continues at coordinate 3,412 of JAQGIX010000262.1, forward strand.
AGCATCACTAATGCGTGAAACCATCAAAGGCTTTCAGCTGGGCCGGAGTGGGGGGTGCTTCGTGCCGTGCAGGAGCCCGCGCGATTGACGCGGTGTCCCTCCGTGACCGAACCGACCGAGAGAGGGACACATGCCGACCGGGGCAAACGCACAGCTCACCATTACGTCGGGCGGTCCGATCCTGGCCAGCACCTACACGGCGGGCTCCTTCAAGCTGACCAACAACTCCACCGATGGGCAGCAGCTGAAGACGGTCACCATCGACCTGTCCGGCTCCATCCTCGGCGGGATGATCTATGACCCTGCGGGCGGCGCCGGCGACAGCACCGCAAAGCCGTTCACGATCGACGGCCAGACCGGCACTTTCAGCGTGGTCAGCGCAGTCCTCTCAAACGGCAGCGACTCGACCGGCTACGGCACGCTGACCTTGCAGCTCGACGGCTTCGACCCGGGCGAGCAGCTGCAGTTCTCGATCGACGTGGACCCCAACAGCATCCACGGCGCCATCTCTCCCGGCCCGGGCGAGTCCGGCAGCGTCGCAGGCGTTGAGCTGACCGGCGCGAAGATCACCTTCGGCTTCACCAACGACAGCCTGACCAACGAGATCTTCAAGGAGCCCACCTCGCCCGGCGGCGGGGTGGTGCGCGTGGAAGCTGGGCTTCCGGGCGAGCCGACCATCTCGGTCGCCGGCGTCACCGGAACCACGGCCGATGTGTCGAGCGCCACCCAGACGGTGAACGTCACCGGCCCGGCCGGCGGCACGGCGCGGGTGATGGTGCTGGAGGGCGCGCAATATACTCAGGGCGTCTCCGCCACCGCGCCGAAGCTCGGCCCCTACCAGGCCAACTCGGCGGTCAACGATTTCACCTACGACGTCCATCTGGACGCCCAGGGTCACGGCCAGGTGCAGGTCACCCTGACCCATGGCCCGGCGGAGGGCGGGCTGAACCTGATCACCTCGGCCGTGGTGGGGTCGGACGGGGTGCTGGGCCCGGCTAGCGAGCCCATCACCCTGGCCTTCGGGCGCAGCGCGCCGCCACCGCCACCGCCGCCTCCGCCGCCCCCGGCCACCCCCTATTTCAACCAGACCACCATTCAGGGCGTGCCGAACGACAACTACACCTCGCTGCAGTTCGGGCCCGACGGTCGCCTCTATGTGGCGCGGGTCGACGGGACGATTCTGGCGCTGAAGGTGCAGGCGACGGCGTCGGGCTTCGCCGTCGCGGCCGGCGGCACGGAGGTGATCGACTCGATCCGCAAGATCACCAATTACAACGACGACGGCACGCTCGCCTCGGCGGGCTATCAGGGGACGCGCCAGGTTACCGGCATCCTGGCGACCTCGGTGAGCCCCGGGGGCCCGGTCGAACTCTACGTGAGTTCCAGCGACCCGCGGATTGGCGCGGGACCCTCCGGCGGCGACAGCAATCTCGACACCAACTCCGGCGTGGTTTCGCGCCTGACCGAGAACGCCGACGGCAGCTGGAGCCGGGTGGACCTTGTCCGCGGCCTGCCGCGCTCGGAGGAGAACCACTCCGTCAACGGGATGCAGCTCAGCCAGGACGGGCACACCCTCTATCTGGGGGTCGGCGGCAACACCAACGCCGGCGCGCCGTCCAACAACTTCGCCTACACGCCCGAGTACGCCTACTCGGCGGCGATCCTGTCGATCGACCTCACCAAGATCGACGCCATGGCGACCACCGTTGATCGGTTCGGCAATCCCTACAAATACAACATCCCGACCCTGTCGGCCGGGCCCAGCGATCCCTATCCCGACGACCCCTTCGGCGGTCGCGACGGCTACGGCCAGGCGAAGATCGTCGTGGGTGGACCGGTGCAGGTCTACTCGCCCGGTTTCCGCAATCCCTACGACCTGGTGATCACCCAGAGCGGCCATATGTTCGCGGTCGACAACGGCGCCAACGCCGGCTGGGGCGGGCCTCCGACCAACCAAGGCCCGAACGTCACCAACGCCCCAAGCGAGGGCGGCCAGGACTATCCCGACCAGCTGTTTCTGGTGACCCCGGGCTTCTACGCAGGCCACCCCGATCCGATCCGCGCCAACCCGCAGGGCGCGGGTCTCTACCCAAACGGCTCGACAACACCGGCCACCGACCTGCCGGGGGACTGGCCGCCGGTCCCCACCGCCAATCCGATCGAGGGCGTGTTCCACTCCCAGGCCGACAGCGGCTCGCTCTACGCCGGCTTCAGCGCGTCCACGGACGGCATCACCGAATACACCGCCTCCACCTTCGGCGGCGCCATGAAGGGGGACCTGCTGATCGTGAGCTGGGATGACCAGCTCTACCGCGTCCACCTGACGGCTGACGGGACCCACGTGGCCAGCATCACCAAGCTCACGAGCACGGGGGTGCTCGGTAATGGCCTGCCCCTGGACGTCAGCGCCCAGGGCGACGGGCAGCCGTTCGCCGGTGACATCTTCGCCGCCAACTACGGCGGGGGCATCACGGTGCTGACGCCCACCGACACCCCGCCGCCACCCCCGCCCCCGCTGGGCAGCGGCGACGCGGACGGCGACGGCATCATCGACGCGAACGACGCCTTCGCCCTCGATCCCAACAACGGGACCTCCACGGCCCTCGCGGCCGGCGCGACCCTGAGCTGGAAATTCTCCCAGAACATCAATCCGCCGGGTCCCAAGGGCCTGTTCAACATGGGCTTCACCGGCCTGATGACGAATGGCAAGGATCCCTACACGGCCCTCTACGACCCTTCGAACATCAAGCCGGGCGGCGCCGCGGCCGGGTTCCAGATCGAGCAGGTGCCAGCGGGCGATGCTTTCTCCGGCAACAGCCAGCAGAACGGCTTCCAGTTCGGCGTGAACGTGCAGCCCGAGGTTTCGCACTTCGTCATCGAGACCAAGCTCGACAACCCGTTCGGCGGCAATCCCTCGACCTCGGCGGTCAACTACAAGAGCCAGGGCTTCTTCATCGGGACCGGCGACCAGAGCAATTATCTGAAGATCGTGGCCTCGGCGAACAGCGGACACGGCGGCATCGAGGTCGGCGTGGAGAACGCCGGCGCCTTCACGACCACCATGTACGGCGCCAATCTTGCCGACCCAACGCTGACCAGCCTCGACAACATCACCCTGCGGCTGAGCCTCGACGTGGCGGCTGGGACCGCCACGCCGTCGTGGACCTACACGGTCAACGGCGCGCCCTTCAGCGGCTTCGGCGCGACGGTCCAGCTTTCTGGGGCGACGCTGAGCGCTCTGCACGGCGGCTACAGCATCGGCGGCCACCCGAGCGAGCTGGCCGTGGGCCTGATCTCCACATCCTTCGGCTCCGGCCAGCCGTTCACCGCCTACTGGCAGTCGATCGACATCACCGCCGATCCCACCGCCCCGCCCGCGGCGCACCAGCTGCTGGTCACCGAGACCGGCGGCTCGACCGCAGTCACCGAAGGCGGGCCGACGGACACGGTGAACCTGGCGCTGAGCAGCCAGCCGACGGCCGACGTCACCGTGACCGTCGCCGGCGACGCCGACGTCAACGGATCGCCCACGACGCTGACCTTCACCGCCGCCAACTGGAACATCGCCCAGGCGGTCACGGTGAGCGCGGTGGACGACACGGCGGTGGAGGGCTCGGAAACCCCGCCCGACACGGCAGTAGTCACCCAAACCGCGCACCTGAGCTTCACCACCAACAGCACCGACGCGGGCTACAACCGGCTCTCAGTCCCCGCCCTCGCGGTCAGCGCCACGGACAACGACGGCGCCAGCCCGCCGCCGCCGCCGCCCACTTCCCCGCCACCTACGTCACCACCGCCGACTTCGCCGCCTCCCGTCTCTCCGCCGCCGCCCAGCAGTGGGGGCCAGACGCTACAGGCCCAGGCCGGAGGCTCCAATCTGCAGGGCGGAACCGGCGACGACACCCTGATCGCCGGGCG
>JAQGIX010000293.1 GCA_028290925.1 Phenylobacterium sp.
GCGGTTATCTCAACCTCGACGCCGTTGAGCAACGCGGCATCGCCCACCTGCATCCCGAGCAGGGCAGCGGCCAGCGGCGAAACGTAGGAGACGCTGCCGCCGGCCGGGTCGGCCTCGACCTCGCCGACGATGCGGAAGCTCTGGCGGCGGCCGACCTCGCGCTCGATCTCCACCGTGCGGCCGAACTGCACCTTGTCCGGCGCGCCGTCCGGCTCGGTGAGCTGGGCGCTGGCCCGCCTCGCCGACCAGTAGCGCAGGTCGCGGGTGGCGCGGGCCATGGCGGTGCGGTCGGCGCTGATCCCGCCCCCGGCCTGGGCAGCGGCATAGGCGGCGCGCGCCGCCGCCAGCTCCGCCTCGATGGCGGCGAGCCCCGAGGGCGTGACGAGGTTGCGATGGGCCGAGACCGGCCGGTCCGGCAGGTCCGCGGCGCGCGACTCGTAATCTTCCTCGCGGGTGAAGGCGACAGCCATGGCTTTGATCTAGGTCCTCTCGCACGCCGCCGAAAGGGCAAGCCTGCTCATCGCCCCACTGTGAACACCCTTGCCGGTTGGCGTCGGCGCCATATGAGAACCCCCATGTCCAAGCCCCCGTTCGCGTTCGGCCTCGCCGTGGCCTGCCTCGTCGTCGCGGCCCCGGCGCAGGCGCAGGGCTATTCCCGCACCGCCCAGCGGGTGCTGGCGCAGGCCCGCGCCGCGGCCGGCGGGGCGGGCTGGAACACCTTGCGCGGCTGGCACGAGGTCGGGGTTCAGGGGGGCGTGCGCTACGAAGCGTGGCTCGATCCGGTCCGCTACGGCCTGCGGATCGAGACCCGCGAGCCGGCCGGCCCCGCGGTGCGCGGCTTCAACGGCGGCGGCGAGTGGCGGATCAGCGCCGCCGGCGCGGTCACCGGCGTCGACGTCTCCAAGACCATCAACCAGGCCCGCACCGAGGCCTTCTACCGCGTCCACGGCTACTTCTATCCCGGCCGCTTCGACGCCCGCGGCGACTATGTGGGCGTGCGAAAATTCCAGGGCCAGGCGTTCGACGTGGTCACCGTCAAGCCGTGGGGCGCCGCGCCGCGCGAGCTGTGGTTCGACCGCCGGACGCATTTGCTCGGACGAATGGTGGACAGGTCCGGCGACAGGCCGCTGGCGTGGGATTTCTCCGACTATCGGCACGTGGGGGCCATCCGGGTCGCCTTCCGGATCAGCGCCGAGCCGGGGGCAGGCCCCACCCCGGACGAACGGGTCATCGAGACGCTCGAGTTCGCGCCGGTCAACCGGGACCTGTTCAGCCTGCCCCGGCCCGCCGCGGCCGCAACCGCCGCTCCCCATACCGACGCTCGCTGAGCCTTGTGGCGGCAGGCGGCGGGTGTAGGCTGACGCCCTCTTTCGTGGAGCCGTGACATGGACGTCCGGACAACAGAGATTGCCGATCACATCTACCGGTTCTCGACCCTGGTCCCGGAGGTCGCCGCGCCGGCGGGATTCTCGTTCAACCAGTACCTGATCGACGCCGACCAGCCGCTGCTGTTCCACACCGGGCCGCGGCAGATGTTCGAGGCCATCTCGGCCGCCCTGAGCCAGATCCTGCCGGTCGAGACGCTGCGCTGGATATCGTTCGGCCACGTGGAGTCCGACGAATGCGGCTCGATGAACCAGTGGCTGGCGGCTGCGCCGCAGGCCCAGGTCGCACACGGCGCGACCGCCTGCATGGTGTCGCTGAACGACCTCGCAGATCGGCCGCCGCGAATTCTCGCCGACGATGAGGTGCTCGATCTCGGCGGAAAGCGCGTGCGCTGGCTCGACACCCCGCACGTGCCGCACGCCTGGGAGTCTGGCCTGATCTACGAGGAGACCACCCGCACGCTGCTGGTGGGCGACCTCTTCACCCAGGTGGGCGACGGCCCGGCGGTGACTTGGGACAGCATCGTTCCGGCCGCGATCCAGACCGAGGAGATGTTCCACTCCACCGCCCTCACCCCCGACACAGCCCGCACGATCCGGCGGCTGGCCGGCCTCGACCCGCAGCTGCTCGCGGTGATGCATGGATCGTGTTTCGCCGGCGACGGCGCCCGCGAGCTCAACAAGCTGGCCGACTACTACCACGGCGCGTTCGCCACGGCCGTGGTCGCCTGACCCTTGGCGGCGGCGATCGAGCTGCGACGGGCCGGGCCCGGCGACGCGGCGGCGATCCGCGCCGTGACGCGGCAAGCCTACGCCAAGTGGGTCCCGCTGATCGGGCGCGAGCCGAAGCCGATGGGCGCCGACTATGAGGCGGCGGTGCTCAGCCATCGCTTCGACCTGCTCCATGTGGACGGGGTGCTCGCCGGGCTGATCGAGACGGTGGACGAGGAAAGCCAGTTGCTGATCGAGAACGTGGCGGTGGCGCCGGCCTTCCAGGGCCGCGGCCTCGGGCGGCGGCTGATGGGCCACGCCGAGGCGATCGCCCGCGCCCTGGGGCGCGACCGGATCCGGCTCTACACGAACCAGCGCTTCGAGGAGAACGTGCGGCTGTATCTCCGCCTCGGCTACCGGGTGGACCGCGAGGACGCGATCCCCGGCGGGGTCCGGGTGGATATGAGCAAGGCGCTGGGCTAGGCGGAGGAGCGCCAGTAATCGTCGTCGTCGTCCTCTGCCTCCCCCGATTTCGGGGGAGGGGGACCACTCGCCGAAGAGCGAGTGGTGGAGGGGGCGAGCGGTGAGCCGTGGGCTTGGCTTGCCCCTTCCACCATCCGCTCTTCGCTTCGCTCGGCGGACGGTCCCCCCTCCCCATGAATGGGGAGGGCAAGGGGAAGCCGATCTCTTTGGCGACGCGCTGGATGAGGGCTTCGACGGGTTCTTCCGGGTCGGCGAGGTCTTCGGATTCCAGGCGCTCATCGAGCAGCTTGAAGACGTCGAGCTGTTCGTCGTCTTCCACCTCGTCCCAGATCAGCGCCTCGACGGCGCCGCGCACCCGGGC
>JAQGIX010000315.1 GCA_028290925.1 Phenylobacterium sp.
GCGGTGTGGGTCGCCCCCACCGAGCGCCACCAGAGCACCGGCACGCCCCCGTCGGCGTTGATCACCTGGGCGTCCACCACCGGCGTCGCCTTCAGGTACGGCGATCCCTTGGCCCCCTCGACGGAGGTCTCGTCGATCTTCGGCGTGCCCATGGGCGAGCCCTTCATGATCGACTGGCTGACGATCCGGTGACGCCAGGCGGCGGGCAGGCCGTCGGCGTCGGTGGTCACCCGCACCGCGTGGTGCACCATCGGCCGGTAGTAGCCGGCGCGCATGTCGTCCTCGCGGGTCCAGACCAGCTTCACCGGCCGGCCGCCGCCCACGTGCTTGGCGATGTGCACCGCCTCGGCGACGTAGTCGGACTGGAAGTTGGTGCGCCGCCCGAACGAGCCGCCGGCGTAGAGCGTCTCAACCGCGATGTTGCCGGGCAGGTTGCCGACGATCTTGGCGGCGTTCAGCTGGTCGAGCGTCGGCGACTGCGAGCCGTGGATCAGCTTGCAGCTCTGCCCCTTGACGATGGCCACGCAGTTCAGCGGCTCCATGGCGGCGTGGGCGAGGTAGGGGAAATCGTAGGTGGTCTCCACCGTCGCGGTCCCGCCGGCCGCCTGGGCGGCCGCGCCCTTGGCCTCGAAGCTCTGCCAGGCGGCCTTGCCGGTGGGGCCGGCCTTGCCGGAGGCGAGGTCCGCGTAGCCCTGCTGGATCTGGTCGCTGGAGCGGGTCTCGGCCTTGGCTTCGTTCCAGGTCACCTTCAGGGCGTCGCGGCCCTGGCGGGCGGCCCAGGTGGTGTCGGCCACCACAGCGACGCCGGTGGGGATCTGGAACACGTCCACCACGCCGGCCACCTTGCGCGCCGCGCTGTCGTCGACCGAGGCGACGGTCGCCCCGAACTTCGGCGGGTGCGCCACCATGGCGGTCAGCATGTTCGGCAGGTGGACGTCCTGGGTGTACTGCGCCGCACCGGTGCTCTTCAGCACGCTGTCCTTGCGGCGCACCTTGTCGGTGCCGATCAGGGTGAAGGTCTTGGGGTCCTTCAGGGCCGGCGTCTGCGGCGGCTTGACCTTGGCGGCATCGGCCAGCAGATCGCCGAATCCCGCCTGCTTGCCGCTCTTGGCGTGGCTGACGACGCCGTTCTGGACGGTGATCTCGCCGACCGGGGCGTTCCATTTGGTGGCCGCAGCCTGCACGAACATCGCCCGCGCCGAGGCGCCGGCCGTGCGCAGCTGCATCCAGGAGTTGGCGATGGCCGAGGAGCCGCCGGTGCCCTGCACGCCCATCAGGGCGTTGGAATAGACCTTGGCGTTGGCCGGTGCGAATTCGACCTTCACCTTGGACCAGTCGGCGTCCAGCTCCTCGGCGACGATCGCCGCGAGGCCGGCGTGGTTGCCCTGGCCGAACTCGATGTGCTTGGAGACCACCGTCACCGCACCGTCCGGGCCGAGCTTGATGAAAGGGCCGAAGGCGCCGAAGTCGTGCGGCGCGCCGAGGCTCAGGATGTCGGCCGGCGAGCAGCCGATGACCAGCGCGCCGCCGGCCAGCGTCGCGCCGACGGCGAGCGCCTCGCGGCGGGTGGGGCCCGGCTTCGTATCCTGGCCGGCGAGGCGGTTGATAGGCTTGTTCATGGCTGCGCCCCCTCAGATCTTCGCCGCGGAGGCCGGCGCTGGGGCCGGCGGGATGCTGAGCGGCGGCGGGGCGCTCGCCACCTGCGGCAGGCCGGCGGCCTCCTTGATGGCGGCGCGGATGCGCTGGTAAGTCCCGCAGCGGCAGATGTTGCCGTCCATGGCCCCGCTGATGTCGTCGTCGGAGGGCTTGGGCTTGGCCGCCAGCAGGGCGACGGCGCTCATGATCTGGCCGGACTGGCAGTAGCCGCACTGCGGCACGTCGTGGCTCTCCCAGGCGACCTGCACCGGGTGCGCCCCGCCCAGTCCCTCGATGGTGGTGATCTTCGCCGTGGCGAGCACCGAGATCGGCGTCGAGCAGGAGCGGATCGGCTGGCCATCGGCGAGCACCGTGCAGGCGCCGCACTGGCCGACACCGCAGCCGTACTTCGAGCCGGTCATGCCCAGCTCGTCACGCAACACCCACAACAGGGGCGTCTCGGGCGCCGCCTTCACCTGCATCGCCTTGCCGTTGATCTGCAGCGTCGCCGCCATCTGGCGTTCTCCCGGATTCCAGTGTGTCGGCCATCCTAACGCTGTTCAGAAGAGGCGGTAAATGCTCTCGCGGTTGCCGCGAGGGCGCTCCTGCCGCTACTTACGGGCCGACACGCGAGCCCCGAGGGGCGCACCAGGAGAGACCATGTTCCGTTACGCCTTCGCCGCCGCGGCCCTCAGCCTCGCCGCCGGCCCGGCGCTCGCCCAGGACGGCGCGGCGCTGTTCAACATGCAGTGCAAGATGTGCCACCAGGCGGCCAGCACCTCGCTGGCCCCGGCGCTCACCGGGGTGGCCGGCGCGAAGATCGCGGCGCGGCCGGACTTCACCTATTCGCCGGCCCTGAAGGCCAAGGAGGGGACCTGGACCGACGCCAACCTGGACGCCTTCCTGACCGCTCCCATGGCCTTCGCGCCCGGCACGCGCATGCCGGTCTCGGTGCCGGCCGATGAGGCCCGGGCCGCGATCATCGCCTATCTGCACACCCTGAAATAGGCCTGGATGGACGCCTTTCCCGCCTTCTTCCCCCTGGCCGGCCGCACCGTGGTGGTGGCGGGCTCGGGGGCGGCGGCGGAGGCGAAGGTGCGGCTGTTCGAGGGCTCGCCGGCCCAGGTGGTCCGCGTGGCGGGCGACGCCGCGCTGATCCCCAGGACCTATGCCGGCGCGGTGCTGGCCTTCATCGCTTCGGACGATGACGCCTGGGCCGCCGCGGCCGCCGAGGCCGCCCGGGCGGCGCACGTGCCGGTCAACGTCGTCGACCGGCCGGCGCTCTGCGACTTCACCACGCCGGCGATGGTCGACCGCGGCGAGGTGGTGGCGGCGATCGGCACGGGCGGGGCCTCGCCCATGCTGGCGACCCTGCTGCGCCAGGACATCGAAAGCCGCCTGCCCGAAGGGACCGGCCGGATCGCGGCGCTGTTCCGCGCGCTGCAGGACGAGGTCCGCGAGGCCCTGCCCGAGCCGCACCTGCGCCGCGCCTTCCTGCGCGCCGCCCTGGTCGGTCCCGCCGGCCAGGCCGCCATGGCCGGCGACATGGCGAGCGCCAAACAGCGCCTGCGCGAGGCCCTGGCCGAGGGCGTCGCGCCGCAGGGCCTGGTGACCTTCGTGGCCGGGTCAGGCCCGGTGGAGCGCCTGACGCTCGCCGCCAGCCGGGCGCTGGCCGCCGCCGACGTGCTGGCCGCCGACGACGCGGTGGACCCCGAAGTGCTGGCGCTGGCCCGTCGCGACGCCGACCGCCTCGAGCCCGACCACGCGGGTCCGGAACAGCTGGCGGAGCTGGCCCAGCGGGGATTTCACGTGGTGCGGGTCACCGCCGGCGCGCCCGCGCCGGAGGAGTTGCGGGCCTTGGCCGAGCTGGGCGCCGACGTCCAGGCCGCGCCGCGGGCCTGACCGGTCACCGGTCGAGCGACCGATCCTTGGTCTCCGGCAGCAGCAGCAAACAGGTCACCACCGACACCGCGGTGAAGGCGAAGGGGTACCAAAGGCCCGAATAGATGTTGCCCACCGCCGCCACGATGGCGAAGGCGGTGAACGGCACGAAGCCGCCGATCCAGCCGGCGCCGATGTTGTAGGGCAGCGACATGGCCGTGTAGCGGATCCGCGTCGGGAACAGCTCCACCAGGCAGGCGGCGATCGGCCCGTAGAGGGCCGTGGCGGCGATCACCAACACCAGCAGCACGCCGAACGCGCCAATGAGGTTCATCCGCGCCGGATCGGCCTTGGTGGGATAGCCGCCGTGCGCCAGGGCCTGCTTGATGCGGGTCTCGACGCTGGCTTTCACCGCCTTGACCACGTCCTTCGGCAGCCCGCGCGCCTCGGCCGACGGGATGGTGATCAGTCCCACCCGCACCTGGGCCGGCGCGCCGGGCGGCGCGGCGAGGTTCTGGTAGGAGACCCCGGCGTTGGCCAGGGCGTTCTTGGCGATGTCACAGGAGGAGGTGAAGCTCGCCTTGCCCACGGGATCGAACTGCAGGGAGCAGTCGGCCGGGTCGGCGATCACCGTCACCGGCGTCGCGGCCTGCGCCTCCGCCAGCGCCGGGTTGAGCGTCCGCGCCAGGGCGTGGAAGCCCGGGAAGTAGGCGACCAGCATCAGGGTCATGCCGAACAGCATCACCGGCTTGCGGCCGATCTTGTCGGACAGCCAACCGAACAGCACATAGGCCGGCGCGCTGACCGCGGCGGCGGCCATCATCAGGCCGTTGATGGTGGCCGGCTCGACCTTCAGGAACTTCTCCATGAAGGTCTGCACGTAGAAGAAGGTCGTGTACCAGCCGGCGCCCTGGGCGAACATGATGGCGACCAGCGCCAGCAGGACGATCTTCAGGTTGGGCCACTGGCCGAAAGCCTCCGCGAACGGGGCGACCGCGCCCTCGCCCCGGGCCTTCATCCGCGCGAACTCCGGGCTCTCGGAGAGCTTCAGCCGCATGTAGATCGAGATGGCCAGCAGGCCCGCCGAGACCAGGAACGGAATCCGCCAGCCCCAGGCGTCGAACGCCGTGGGCCCGAACGCCTTGCCGACCAGGAGGCGGGTCAGCAGGATCACCAGCAGGGCGGCGAACAGGCCAAAGGCCGCCGAGGTCTGCACCCAGGCGGTGGAGCGTCCGCGGGCGTCGGGCCTGGCGTGCTCGGCCACATAGATCGCCGCCCCGCCATATTCGCCGCCGAGCGCGAAGCCCTGGACGATCCGCATCAGCACCAGCAGGGCCGGGGCGACGATGCCGGCGGTGGCGTAGGACGGCAGGACGCCGATGCCGAACGTGGCCCCGCCCATCAGCGCCACGGTCACCAGGAAGGCGCCCTTGCGCCCCAGCCGGTCGCCTATGCGGCCGAACACCAGGGCGCCGATCGGGCGGAACAGGAAGCCGGTCCCGAACAGCGCCAGGGCCGCGATATAGCCGGCGGTTTCCGGAAGACCCGAAAAGAAGGTCTTGGAGATGACCTGGGTGAGGCTGCCGAAGACGAAGAAGTCGTACCACTCGAAGGCGGTGCCGGCCGCCGAGGCGGCGACCACGGTGCTGAGCGAGGTGGTCTTCGCGGGCCCGCTCACGCCCTCCGCCGCCAACTCCGCCATGCCGAAACCCTCCCGAACGCGTTCGGGAAAGCTCTAACACCGGCCGCCAAGGCCTTGAAAGGTATCAGGCGACCGCGCTGTCGCCTTCGCCTTCGGACGAGGCCGGCGCCCCGCTCAAGCGCATGATCTCGACAATCAGGGCGCCGGGCGAGATCGGCTTGCCGACCACCCCGTCCATGCCGGCGTCGAGGTAGCGCTTCTGCTGGTGGGCCAGCACATTGGCGGTGAGCGCCACGATCGGCGTGCGCGCCACCGCCCCGCCCAGACTGCGGATGCGGCGCGCCGCCTCCAGCCCGTCGATGCCCGGCATCTGCACGTCCATCAGGATCAGGTCGAAGCCGCCGCGCTGGGCGGCCTCGACGCCGAGATAGCCGTCGGCGGCGGTCTCCACCGACGCCCCCAGGTTCTCCAAGAGCTTGGTGGCGATCATCCGGTTGGTGGCGTTGTCCTCCACCACCAGCACGCGCAGCCCGTCGAGGACCGGCGCCAGATCGTCCGGCGGCCGCACCTGGGCTTCCGCCGGCTCGGCCCCGATCTCCAGCCAGAAGGTCGAGCCCTGGCCCTCCACCGAGGTGAAGCCCACGTCGCCCGACATCATCTCGGCCAGCCGCTTGGTGATGGTGAGCCCCAGGCCCGAGCCGCCGAACCGCCGCGTGGTCGAGGCGTCGCCTTGGTCGAAGCGCTGGAAGACGCGGCCCTGGGCGGCCTGCGGGATGCCGACGCCGGTGTCCTCGACCTCGAAGCGCAGGGTGGCGCGGGTGGGGGTGAAGCAGGTGATCTTCACCCGGCCCTTCTGGGTGAACTTCACCGCATTGCCCAGCAGGTTGAACAGCGCCTGGCGCAGCCGCACCGGGTCGGCGCTCACCCAGCCGACCTGGGGATCGACGTCGATCTCCAGCGACAGCCCCTGGGCGTCGGCCTGTGGCCGCAGCAGGCGCCCGACGCCGTCGACCAGCGCGGCCACGTCCACCGGTTCGCAGCTCAGCTCCAGCCGGCCCGCCTCGATCTTCGAGAAGTCGATGACGTCGTTGAGCAGCTCGGCCAACATCTGGCCGCAGGACAGCGCCTCCTCCAGCATCCGCCGGCCGTCCTCCGAGAGGCTCTCCGACTTCAGCAGGTGCAGGACGCCCATCACGCCGTTCATCGGCGTGCGGATCTCGTGGCTCATATTGGCCAGGAACGCCGCCTTGGCTTCGGCGCCGGCTTCGGCCGCCTGCTGGGCCTCCATCAGGGCCAGTTCCTGCCGCTTGCGGGAATCGAAGTCCTCGACCAGGCCCACCGCCTTCAGCCAGCGGCCGTTTCGGGCCACCTTCAGGTGGTGCGAGACGCGGATCCAGCGGGTCTCGCCGTCGGGGCGCAGGATGCGCGCCTCGAAGGCCTCGCCGGATTGCTTGGAGCCGGAGTGCAGCGCGCGGAACGAGGCCCGGACGTGCTCCAGGTCGTCGGGATGGAAGCCGGGGAAGCGCAGGTGGGTGGCTTCCTCGTAGGTGGCGTTCTTCTGGCCGGTGATCCGTTCGAACTCCGGCGAGGCCCAGAAGGTCTTCGCCACGTGGTCGATCTCGTAGACACCGGCCGCCGCCGCCTCGAGGGCGAGCTTCAGCCGGGTGGCGCTGGCCTGCGCCTCACGCTCGGCGCGCCGCATCTGCTGTTCGCCGCGCCGCGCCGCGTCGCGGGCGCCGGCCAGCTCGGTGATGTCCTCGGAGATGCCGTGGATCACGAACAGACCGTTGCCGGCCGGCTCCGGCCGGACGGTCACGCGCATGGTGATCCAGCCGCCCCGGCCGCGGATCCGGTGCTCCATCTGCGCCGGCGCACCCTCGCGGACCGCACGTTCGAGGACGGCGCGCGATCGCTTGCGGTCGCGCCAGTGCAGCAGCTTTTCAAAGTCGTCGGGCGAGGTCACCGCCTGCGGCTCGATGCCGAGCATGGTCGCCAGCTCGTCCGACCACCAGATGCGCCCGTGGATCGGGTCGTAGCTCCAGATGCCGACCCCGGCCGATGCGCCCAGCATCTTGCGGGTGCGGCGGGCGACCTCCAGCTCCTGGGTGCGGACGCGGTCTTCGGTGGCGTCGCGCATGGTGACGATGTGGAAGCCGTCGGCGGTCATCTGCCGCCGGACCGCCACCCACAGGTAGGCGCCGCTCTTCAGCTTCAGCCGGACCTCGGACTCGACCGCCCGGTCCGGCTCGCTGGCGTCGATGCGGGCGCGCATGCCGGCCACGTCGTCCGGATGGTGGAAATCCAGGGCGTGCTGGCCGATGATCTCGCGTTCGGTCCAGCCGGTGGCGCGCTCCCAGGCGGGATTGACCAGCTTCACGCGAAGGTCGGCGTCGACGAGAAACATCATGTCGCCGCTGTTCTCGAACAGCAGCCGGATCAGGTCGGCCTTGTCGGTACCGCGCGAGGCGGGCTTACCTGCCATGAATTAGGCGTTCCCAGCGTCCAGCCGAACCCCATAACCCCATCAGGTAAACACAACGTTTGGGCGAGCTGCGGCCCTTTGCGCCCCTCAGGCGACCGCCCTAGAACGCGCTCTCGCCGGTGATCGCCCGGCCGAGGATCAGGGCGTGGACGTCGTGGGCGCCCTCGTAGGTGTTCACCGTCTCCAGGTTCGCCGCGTGGCGCATCACATGGTACTCGCCGGAGATGCCGTTGCCGCCGTGGATGTCGCGCGCCTCGCGGGCGATGGCCAGCGCCTTGCCGCAGTTGTTGCGCTTCATCAGGCTGATGGCCTCCGGCACCCAGGCGCCTTCGTCGATCAGCCGGCCGAGCGCCAGCGCCCCTTCAAAGCCCAGCGCGATCTCGGTCTGCATGTCGGCCAGCTTCTTCTGCACCAGCTGGCGCGCCGCCAGCGGCTTGCCGAACACCTTGCGGGTCAGGGCGTAGTCGCGGCTGGCGTGCAGGCAGAACTCCGCCGCCCCCATCGCCCCCCAGGCGATGCCGTAGCGGGCCTTGTTGAGGCAGGAGAACGGTCCACGCAGGCCATGCACGTCGGGCAGCATCATGTCCTGCGGCACGAAGACGTCGGCGAGCGCGATCTCGCCGGTCACCGAGGCCCGCAGGCTGAGCTTGTTCTTGATCTGCGGGGTCTCGAAACCCTCCGAGCCGCGGTCCACCAGGAAGCCGCGGATCACCCCGTCGAGCTTGGCCCAGACCAGGGCCACGTCGGCGATCGGCGAGTTGGTGATCCACA
>JAQGIX010000317.1 GCA_028290925.1 Phenylobacterium sp.
CTGGAGCCGGAGCCGGAGCCGGAGCGGGCGCTTTTGCGACCGGCGCGGCGGGAGCCTCGACGGCGGGAGCCTCCGCGGTCGGGGCTTCCGGTGCGGCGGGGGCTTCGGTGGCGCGGGTCGCCACGGCCTGGGCCTCGACCTCGGCGCGAGCGCGTTCCTCGCCGGCGCGGCGCTCGGCGGCCTGCTGTTCCTGCTGCTGGCGGGCGAGCTCAATGGCGCGCTGGCGGGCGGCGCGTTCTTCGGCCGACAGGCCGTCGGCGGCCGTCGGGGCGCCACGCTGCGCCGACGGCGCGGCGGGGCGGGTCTCGATCCCTCGCTTCTCGGCGGACGAGGGCGCGGCGAGATTGCCCGGCGGCGCGGTATGTGTGCGCGGACGCTTGGTCTCGACGACCACCGTCTTCGACCGGCCGTGGCTGAAGCTCTGCTTCACCGTCCCCGCGCTGACCGACCCGGCCCCGCGAGGCCGGAGGGTCAGAGGCGGACGCCCGCCTGGGGTAGGGCCGCGGCCACTGTTGTTGTCGTCGCTCATGCGCTCGCTTTACTCACCGACCGGAAGAGGCCCGGCCAAACAGATCGAAAATCCAATGCCGACGACCGGGGCCAAAGTCCCGGTTCGCCCTCAAGGCTCCTCGCGCCAACTCTCAGGAAGGAGCGGGCAAAAGCCCGACAACCGATGAACGTCCTGGGCCCAACGATCGGCGGCTCGCCCCGCAAGGAAGGCGGTGTGTATCACATTCTCCGCGCCTAAGGCCAAACCCAATTCGGCCGCCGTGAAGGCGCCGATCAGGCCCGGGAACCTGGGCTGTTTGCGGGCCACGGCCCAAAGCTTGCGGCGACCGTCGGCGGCGCCGTCGGACGCCTCGACCAGCCACGCGGCCTTGCCGGAGGAGATGGCCTGGGAAACCTTTTCGAAGCCTGAGGTAAGCTCCCCGGCCTTCCTTGCAAGGCCCAAGCCCGCCAAAAGCCGGCGTCGCAGCAGATTTTCCACCAGGTCGGCCAGCTCGGCCGGGGCGGCGACCTGGGCCTTGGCGGCGCGGGCGAAGAGGTTCTTCTTGGCCGCGGCCTCCACCGAGGCCCGGTCGGCGGCGACCCAAAGGCCCCGCCCGGGCAGCTTGCGGGCGAGGTCGGGCGTGACCAACCCACCCGGACCGGGGACGAAGCGGATGAGCTTCTCCTCCGCCATCACCTCGCCGGTGACGATGTCGCGCCGTTCGCGGGCGGACTCGGCGAGCGTGGCGGCGGCGGAGGGGTTCAAGGCGAATTCCGGCGCAGACGCGCGGCTTACGCGTCGCGCGCCTCGCCTTCCATCTCGGCCTGGGCGAACACTTCGCTGTCCTCGAGGGCCTCGCCAGTCTCGACCCCTTCCGGCTCCGGCTCGGGCTCGGGCTCGGGTTCCGCCTCGACCCAGCCCATGGCCACGCGGGCCCGCATGATCAACAGCTCGGCGTCGGCCGGATCGAGGCTGAAGCTTTCCAGCACGCCGGGCTCGCGGACCCGCTCGCCGTTCTTGCTCTCGTACCAGCCGCGCAGGTCGTCGGGCACCAGGCCCGCCAGGTCCTCGACGGTCTTCACGCCGCCCTCGCCCAGCGCCACGGCCATCGGCAGGGTGATCCCCTCGATCTCCAGGACGCCGTCCTCGACGCCCAGCTCGCGGCGCTTGGTGTCGTACTCGGCGGCTTCCTTCGAGAGGTAGTCGGTGGCCCGCGCCTGGATTTCCTCGGCGGTGTCCTCGTCGAAGCCTTCGATGGCGGCGATCTCGGAGGGCTCGACGTAGGCCACGTCCTCGACGGTGGCGAAGCCTTCGGTGACCAGCAGCTGGGCGATGACCTCGTCGACGTCGAGCGCTTCCTGGAAGAGGGAGGTGCGTTCGGAGAACTCGCGCTGCCGGCGCTCGCTTTCCTGGCTTTCGGTGATGATGTCGATCTGCCAGCCGGTCAGCTGGGAGGCCAGGCGGACGTTCTGGCCGCGGCGGCCGATGGCGAGAGAAAGCTGCTCGTCCGGGACGACCACTTCGACGCGGTTGTCCTCCTCGTCCATGACCACCTTGGAGACTTCCGCGGGGGCCAGGGCGTTGACGATGAAGGTCGGGTCGTCCGGGCTCCACTGGATGATGTCGATCTTCTCGCCCTGCAACTCGGCGACCACTGCCTGCACGCGGCTACCGCGCATGCCGACGCAGGCGCCGACCGGATCGATGGAGCTGTCGTTGGAGACCACCGCCATCTTGGCGCGGCTGCCCGGATCGCGGGCCACGGCGCGGATCTCGATGACCCCGTCGTAGACCTCCGGCACTTCCTGGGCGAACAGCTTGGCCATGAAGCCGCCGTGGGCGCGGCTGAGCAGGATCTGCGGGCCCTTGGTCTCGCGGCGGACGTCGTAGATGTAGCAGCGGGCGCGGTCGCCGATGTTGAAGTTCTCGCGCGGGATCGACTGGTCGCGGCGCATGATGCCTTCGCCGCGGCCCAGGTCGACGATGACGTTGCCGTACTCGACGCGCTTGACCACGCCGTTGACGATCTCGCCAACCCGGTCCTTGAACTCCTCGTACTGGCGTTCGCGCTCGGCCTCGCGCACCTTCCCCATGACCACCTGGCGGGCCATCTGGGTCTGCACCCGGCCGAACTCGAAGGGCGGCAGGGTCTCTTCGTAAGTCTTGCCGACCACGGCTTCCTTGTCGGTGCGCTTGGCGTCGGAGAGGCGGATGATCCCGGCCGGCTCCTCGAAGGGCAGCTCATTGCCCTCCTCGTCGACGCCGCCGCCGAACACCGCGTCGTCCTCGACCACCGTGACCACGCGGGTGATGGTGGTCTCGCCGGTCTTCGTGTCGATGTGCACGCGGATGTCGTGCTCGGCGCCGTAGCGCGAGCGGGCGCCCTTCTGGATCGCCTCCTCGATCGCCTCGATGACGATCTCCTTGTCGATCGCCTTCTCGCGGGCGACCGCCTCGGCGATGGTCAGCAGCTCAAGCCGGTTGGCGGAAATGCCGGTGAGGCTCATGGGGTCTCTCTCTTCTCTATTCGGTCGTTTGTTGTTGCAGGCGGGCGGCCCGGGTCTGGGCCCCGCGTTTCATCAGGTCGTCGGTCAGCACCAGCTTGGCCTCGACGATCCAGGCGAAGGGGACGAGGATGGTTTCGGCCTCGCCCTCCAGGTCCAGGGCGACGTTGTCGCCATCGACGCCAACCAGTTGGCCGCGGAAGCGCTTGCGGCCCTCGGCCAGGCGGTCGAGCTCGAGGCGGACCTCATAGCCCTCGTAGGTCTCGAAGTCCTTCAGCCGGGTGAGCGGCCGATCGACGCCGGGCGAGGAGACCTCCAGGGTGTATTCGCCGCTGATCGGGTCGGCGGCGTCCAGCACCTCGGAGATCGCCCGTGACAACTGCGCGCAGTCCTCGATGACCATCTCGCCGTCGGGCCGCTCGGCCATGATCTGCAGCCGGCGGGTCTCGGAACCGCCCATCAGCCGCAGGCGCACGATCTCGTAGCCCGCGGCTTCCGCCACGGGGTCGAGCAGCTCCAGCAACCTCAGGTCCTCGGCGGTCTTCCCGTGCATCGGGGCCGAACTCCGGCAAGAAAAAAAGCGGTCGGGCCGGAGCCCGCCGCTCGTAGGCGCCTTACAGCGCTAACGGACGATGTTGAGGGGGAATATAGAGCCGGATGAAGGGTTTGTCAGCCCTGATCTCAAGCGGCCCCTTCCCCAGGGGCGACGGATAGTCCAGAGAGCGCGCCAACTTCCTCCTCCTATGTGTGCGTGAGCCCATGGACCTCTCCAAGATCCCCGTCGGCAAGAACCCGCCCTACGACGTCAACGCCGTCATCGAAATCCCGCAGGGCGGCGAGCCGGTGAAGTACGAGCTCGACAAGGACAGCGGCGCGATCTTCGTCGACCGCTTCCTGCACACGGCCATGTTCTATCCGGGCAACTACGGCTTCATCCCGCACACGCTCGCCGACGACGGCGACCCGATGGACATCATCGTGGTGGGGCCGACGCCGGTGGTGCCGGGCGCGGTGATCCGCTGCCGGCCGGTGGGCGCGCTGATCATGCGCGACGAGGCGGGCGGCGACGAGAAGATCCTGGCCGTGCCGGTGGATGCGCTGCACCCGTTCTACACCGGCGTGGACAGCTGGCGCGCGCTGCCCGCCATCCTGACCGAGCAGATCGCCCACTTCTTCAAGCATTACAAAGACCTGGAGAAGGGCAAGAGCGTCGATATCATCCGCTGGGCCGATCCCGAGGAGGCCGGCGAACTGATCCGCGCCTCGATCGAGCGGGCAAAGCAGGGCTAGTCTGCCGCGACCGTCGGGGGTTCAATGGCGCGGCTCCTCTACTTCGCATTTCCGACCGGCGGCGTGCAGGGCGGCCAGAAGATGATCCTGCGGCACGTCGAGACCCTGCGGGGGCTGGGGTTCGACGCGACCTGCGTCACCGGTCCGCAGAACGTCGTGCCGGAGTGGTTCGAGCATCGGGCGCCGATCATCACCGCCTACGAGCTGCGCCAGGACGACATCCTGGTGCTGCCGGATGACGCTCACGACGCCCTGCGCAAGGCGGCGGCGCTGCCCCATCGGCGCGTGGTGTTCGCCCAGAACCCGTACATCATGGCCGCCCTGTCCCTGAGCGCGATGGACGGCTTTGCGGCGGACCGCTTCCCTCCGTTCATCGCCGTGGGTCGCGGCCTGGCGGGCCTGATCAGTCGCCTTTACCCGCAGGCGCAGGTGGAGCTCGTGCCCTGCTTCGCCGACGAGCGCACTTTTCGCCCGCGCGGCCCGAAGCGGGCGGCGATCGCTTATGTGCCGAAGAAGCGACCGCTGGAGGCGAAAGTCATCCCCGGCCTTTTCGAGCGGCTGCATCCCAGGCACCGCGACCTCGCCTGGACCCAGATCGAGAAGGCGAGCGAAAGGCGCGTCGCCGATGTCTTCGCGGAATCGAGCCTGCTGCTCAGCCTGAGCCGCCTGGAGTCGGTGGGCATGACCCCGCTGGAAGCCATGGCCTGCGGATGCGTCTGCGCAGGCTTCACCGGCGTGGGCGGAGGGGAATACGCCACGACCGACAATGGCTTCTGGGTCCCCGACGATGACTGCGTGGCGGCGGCCGATGCGCTGGCGGAGGCTGCCGACGTGGTGAAGGCCGGCGGGCCGGCCTTGCAGCGGCGGATCGAGGCCGGGCGGGAGACTGCGGCCCGCTGGTCCTATGCCGTGTTCCGCGCCGCGCTGGAGGAGGTCTGGATGCGGCTGGCCCCCGAGGCCCGCCTCCAGGACGGCCCGCTCGATTAGCTGCGCACGAAATCCAGGAACACCGGCGCGCAGTCGCCGAGCCGCTTTTCCTCATACCGGGTGGTGACGTGGTCGGCCGGCGGGCTGCGCCAGTCCGCGGCCTGATCCGCCGTCCAACGGAAGGCCGGATTGGCGGTGATCCGCTGCAGGGCCCAGTTCACATAGTCCGCCCAGTCTGACGCAAAGCGCAGGCCCCCGCCGGGCCGCAGCACGCGGGCGAGCTCGGCCACGGTCTCGGCGCCGACCAGCCGGCGCTTATGGTGGCGGGTCTTGGGCCAGGGGTCGGGGAACAGGATGAAGACCCGTTCGACGCTGGCGTCCGGCAGCCGGGCGATCAGTTCGCGGGCGTCGCCGTCGTGCACGCGGATATTGGCCAGGCCCCGCTCGTCGATGTGGCGCAGCGCGCTGGCGACGCCGTTCTGGAAGGGCTCGGCGCCGATCAGCAACACCTCGGGATGACGCGCGCCTTGCGCGGCCAGATGCTCGCCGCCGCCGAAGCCGATCTCCAGCCAGACCGCCTCTGCGGCCGGCATCAGCGCGCGCGGATCGAACGGCGCCAGGGGCGCCCGGATGCGCGGCAGCAAGGTCTCCAGCAGCGCGGCCTGCCGCGGCTTGATCGGCCGCGCCTTGAGGCGGCCGTAGGTTCGCAAGGGGCCGTGCTCGGGCATGGCCCCTTCTAGCGCGGAGGGATCAGGCGAGCGACCGGAGCTGGTCGACCAGGTCGGTGCGCTCCCAGGAGAAGCCGCCCTCGTTGTCGGGCTGACGCCCGAAGTGGCCGTAGGCCGCGGTGCGGGCGTAGATCGGCCGGTTGAGGCCGAGGTGCTCACGGATGGCCCGCGGCGTCGCGCCGCCGATCATCTGCGGCAGGGCCAGCTCCAGCTTCGCCGGCTCCACCTCGCCGGTCTCGTGCAGGTCCACATAGACCGACAGCGGCGTGGCGACGCCGATCGCGTAGCTGATCTGGATGGTGCACTTCCGGGCCAGGCCCGCGGCGACCACGTTCTTGGCCAGATACCGGCAGGCGTAGGCGGCCGAGCGATCCACCTTGGTCGGGTCCTTGCCGGAGAAGGCGCCGCCGCCGTGCGGGGCCGCGCCGCCGTAGGTGTCGACGATGATCTTGCGCCCGGTCAGGCCCGCGTCGCCGTCCGGCCCGCCGATCTCGAAGCGGCCGGTGGGATTGACGTGCCAGGCGGTCTTCTTGGTGATCAGGCCGTCGGGGAAGATGCCCTCGACGTAGGGCCGGATCAGCGCCTCGATGCGCTTGGGCGTCGCCGAATGCAGGCCGATGCGCTTCTTGTGCTGGGTGGAGACCACGATCTGCAGCACCTCGACGGGGCGGCCGTTCTCGTAGCGCAGGGTGACCTGGCTCTTGGCGTCCGGCTCGAGGGTGTCGCACTCGCCGGAGTGGCGCACCTCGGCCAGCTTGCGCAGGATGTTGTGGGCATACTGCAGGGTGGCCGGCATCAGCTCCGGCGTCTCGTCGCAGGCGTAGCCGAACATGATGCCCTGGTCGCCCGCGCCCTCGTCCTTCTTCTCGGTGGCGTCGACGCCCTGGGCGATGTGGGCGGACTGCGGGTGCAGGTAGCAGCCGAACTTCGCCTTGGCCCAGTGGAAGCCCTTCTGTTCGTAGCCGATGTCCTTGATCGCCTGGCGAACCTTGGGCTCCAGGCTCTTCACGATGTCGCGGGTCAGCGCCTTGTTCTCGGCCTTGGAGCCGCCGGGACGCCCGGCGCGCACCTCGCCCGCCAGCACGATGCGGTTGGTGGTGACCAGGGTCTCGCAGGCGACGCGGGCCTCCGGCTCGACGCTCAGGAAGGCGTCGACCACGGTGTCGGAAATCCGATCGGCGACCTTGTCCGGATGGCCCTCGGACACGCTTTCACTGGTGAAGATGTAGCTCGAACGGCTCAAGACGAGGCTCCCGATGGCGGCGGGGGCCAGGCCGCCCGCGCATGACGTCAGGCAAGCCTATAGAGGCCTATTCCGGAGCCGCCAAGGGACATAAGGA
>JAQGIX010000357.1 GCA_028290925.1 Phenylobacterium sp.
ATCCAGCACCTGGCCGGCATGAAGGACTCCAAGGTGATCGTCGCGATCAACAAGGACGCCGACGCGCCGATCTTCCAGGTCGCCGACTACGGCCTGGTCGCCGACTACAAGACCGCCGTGCCGGAGCTCATGGCCGCGCTGAAGTAGCGCCCGACCTCCACCTCCAGGCGACGAGGGCGGCTCTGCGAGGAGCCGCCCTTTTTCGTTGCGCCCGGTCGAGACCTCCGCAGACTGCGCAATCGCCCCCGCTGGTTGTCACGATCGTCACCTATCGGTGTTCGGCGACCATCGTCACCTTCGCTCCTCAGGATCGAGGAGGCCAAGGCCATGAAGACCTACATCATCGAACGCGACATCCCCGGGGTCGGCCAGCTGAACGGCGAGCAGCTGAAAGGCGCCGCGGCGACCTCCAACGCGGCGCTGGCCCAGCTCGGCCCGCGGGTCCGCTGGGTGGAATCTTTCGTCACCCAGGACAAGACCTTCTGCGTCTACCAGGCCGAGGACGAGGCGGTGATCCAGGAGCACGCCCGGTTGAGCGGCTTCCCGGCCAACAAGATCACCGAGATCGCCGGCAAGATCGATCCCAGGACGGCTGACGCCTGAGCCCTTCGGGCGCATCATCGGGGCCGGAGGCGGTCATGCTGGACGTCACGGTGGTGCTCCTGGACGGCGGGATGGCGTCCACGGCGATCATGCCGGTGGAGATCTTCCACTCGGCCGGCGCCCTGTGGAACGACCTGCACGACCAGCCCCCGCAGCCGGCCTTCCGCGTGCGCACCGTCTCGCTGGACGGCGGGGCGGTCCGCAGCCCCTACGGCCTCGATATCCAGCCGCAGGGCGCCATCGCCGACGTCGCCCGCACCGACCTGATCGTGGTGCCGACCTCGGGCCTGGAGCTCGACGTCAAGCTGGTGGAGAACAGCGCCCTGCTGCCCTGGCTGCGGCGACACTACGCGCAGGGCGCCTACATCGCCGGGGTCTGCATGGGCGCGGCCTATCTGGCCGAGGCCGGCCTGCTCGACGGCCGCCTGGCCACCACCCACTGGGCGGTCTGCGACGACCTCGCCCAGCGCTACCCGCAGGTGCGCTGGCGGCCCGACCTGTTCGTGACCGAGGACTCCCGCCTGCTCTGCAGCGGCGGCCTCTACGCCTCCATCGACGTCAGCCTCTACCTGGTGGAGAAGCTCTGCGGCCACGAAGTGGCGGTGCAGTGCGCCAAGGCCCTGCTGCTGCCCATGCCCCGCATCCACCAGTCGGGCTACGCCATGCTGCCGGTCTCGCAGCCGCACGGCGACGCGCGCATTCGCACGGTGGAGGCCTATCTGCAGTCGAACTTCCGCGACGACCTGCCGACCCGCGCCCTGGCCGACCAGGCGGGGCTCGGCGAGCGCACCTTCGTGCGGCACTTCAAGGCCGCGACCGGGCGGCTGCCGGCCGCCTACCTGCAGGCGCTGCGCATGGAGGCGGCCAAGGCCATGCTGGAGCGCGACGCCAAGCCCATCCAGTCGATCAGCTCCGACGTGGGCTACGACGACGTGGCCTTCTTCCGCCGGCTGTTCAAACGCTCGACCGGCATGACCCCGGCCGAGTACCGCGCCCACTTCGCGCCGCTCAGCGTGCGCGGCCACGTCGCATTCGGCTGACCGGAACGACCGAAGGGCGGCCCGCGAAGGAGCCGCCCTTCCTGCCGGAGCGTGGCGCGTTTGGGGCCGCGCCGGCGCTCACTGCGCCTTGGCCAGCGCCACACCCGCGCCGCCGAGGAAGATCGTCAGCTTCGCCTGGAGGAGATCGGCCGGCACGTGGCTGACGCGAACCCCGCGCAGGGTCTGGGCGACCTCCTCGTCGGTGTCCCGGGAGCCGGAGGAGGAGATCACGCGCAGGTCGCGCAGTTGCCCCTCGGGCCCCACGTAGGCCGCCACCGCCATGGGGTCGTTGTGCGGGTTCACGCCGGCCGCGGTGACCTGGGATTGGGCCTGCGCCTGGACGTGATCGACGAAGGTCTGGAGGGTGTCGGACTGCGCATGAGCCGCGCCCGCAACCAGCAGGGCGCCGGCGGCGCCCAGCGACAAAAACAACTTCTTCATGGGGTTAGTCCTTTGTTTTCACTGCTCAAGTTCAGCGGCGCCGCAGACCTGATGTAGGACCGTCGCGGCGCGGACGCGAACGATGGTTTTTGCCCGGAGTTGTGAGCGGTGCTAACAACCCAGCTCTCCAAGGCGCGGCCAGGATGAGGGCGCGGCGCGACGAGGTCTGGCGGCTTTCGGCCGCTGCGGCGGCCGGGGCGGCGGGTTCCGGACGCGCAACGCCCTTGCATGCCGAAGCTTGCCGCCTAACTACCTTGGTGATGCGCCTGCCGCCCTTCTTCGCCCTGCGCGCCCTGGAGGCCGCCGCCCGGCATCGCAGCTATAGCCGCGCGGCCAAGGAGTTCTCGGTCACCCACGGGGCGGTGAGCCAGCAGATCCGCAAGCTCGAGGCCGAGCTCGGGGCGCGGCTGTTCGAGCGGCAGGGCAACGCCATGATCCCCAGGCCGGAGGCCGAGCGGCTGGCTGGCGAAGTGGCCCGCGCCGTGGCCGTGCTGGAGGCGGCGGTCGCCGACTTCTCCGGCGCTGCGGAATGCGATCCGCTGGTGATCAGCCTCGACCCGCAGTTCGCGACCCGCTGGCTCGCGCCGCGGCTGCCGAAGCTGCTGGCCGATCCGGCCGGCGCCAACCTCATGCTCTGGACGGAGGAGCGGCGCGCCGACTTCGTCACCGACGGCATGGACATGGGCATCCGCTATGGGGCCGGCCATTGGGACGGGGTCGAAGCCGCCCGCCTGTTCGCCGAGACCCAGTTTCCCGTCTGCAGCCCGGCCCTGGCCGCGGCGCACCCGGTCCGGCGGCCCGCTGACCTGCTGACCGTCCCCCTGGTGCACCATCGGCAGAGACCCTGGAGCCTGTGGTTTGAGGCGCACGGCCTGGAGACCCCGCCGGTCACCGGCCAGGTGTTCGACGATAGCCTGATGCAGGTGGAGGCGGCCGCGGCGGGAATGGGCTTCGCGCTGGCCCGCAGCGGGCTGATCGGGGGGGACCTGGCGAGCGGCCGGCTGGTGCGCCCGCTGGAGGAGGACCTGGCCTCCGACCTGGGCTTCTTCGCGGTCTGGCGGGCCGACAGCCGCAAGCTCGGCCGCATCCGCGCCCTGCTGGACTGGCTGCGGGCCGAAGCACGCGCGGCGGCGACCGAGGAGGTCGGGGCCGCCTAGCCCCGTTACGTTGCGGCGCAGCAAAAGGGTTGCCGCACCAAGCTAAACGCGTGTTAGAAAGCCGACCCTTGCGGGCCGCGCGTCGAGCGACCGCCCGTGCATTGAGGCTTCGCCGGATGGTTCAAATCAAGCGGGTCGGCGTCATCGGCGCGGGCCAGATGGGGACGGGCATCGCCCATGTCTGCGCCCTGGGCGGCTACGACGTGCTGCTGCACGACGTCAGCGCCGAGCGCCTCGAGGCGGGCATCGAGATCATCAAGCGCAACCTCAGCCGCCAGGTGGTGCGCGGCATCATCGACCAGGCCGCCATGGACCAGGCGCTGGCCCGCATCAAGCCCGCCGCGGAGCTGCAGGCGGTCGGCAAGACCGACCTCG
>JAQGIX010000362.1 GCA_028290925.1 Phenylobacterium sp.
GATCACTCCCATTCCAGGGCTCCCTTCTTCCATTCGTAGATGAAGCCCACGGTGAGCACGCCCAGGAAGGACATCATCGACCAGAAGGCGAAGTGGCTGACCTCGACGGGCAGCTTCATCAGCGCCACGGCCCAGGGGAACAGGAAGGCCACTTCCAGGTCGAAGATGATGAACAGGATGGAGACCAGGTAGAAGCGCACGTCGAACTTCATGCGGGCGTCGTCGAAGGCGTTGAAGCCACACTCGTAGGACGACAGCTTCTCGGGGTCGGGCGCCCGGGGCGCGAGCACGGCGGCGCCTACGATGAAGACGAGACCCAGGGCCCCCGCGATCCCCAGGAAGATCACGATGGGCAGGTACTGAAGGAGGAACGCGGTCATGGAGTCCTCAAGGGAGTCGGGCGCCCTTCTAGACCACCCATCGGTGCGTTTCAAACAGGGCATTTCGCAACTGCGGAAAGCTCACGGACGGCCGGCCCGCAAGTCACCAAACGGCGGCCGCCTCGCGGCGAAAAGCCCCCTGCGCACTCTTCCGTTGACACGATTCCGGCCGGGACCTATCAGACGCCCCTTCGCTCGGACCCCATGGGTCCCGAATGCGGGTGTAGCTCAGTTGGTTAGAGCGCCGGCCTGTCACGCCGGAGGTCGCGGGTTCAAGTCCCGTCACTCGCGCCATTTCCCCATCCACATTGACGCGCCACGCCGCAGGCCCAAGGCTGCAGCCCGGAGGTCCGCCGAGTCATGGCTGCAGAGCCCGCCCCATCCCCTGCCGGCCTGACGGACCCGACGGTGCTCTGGGCCGGCGCGACCGCGCGGCTCGCCGCGGGCCAGCTGATGGAAGCCGTGCCCCTGGCGAAGCTGGCGCTGCAGGGTGCGCCGGACGACCCGCGGATCGCCGTGCTCGGTCGCGACGTGGGCCTGGCGCTGTTCAACGCTTCCCTGTGGGAAGACGCCCTGCCCTGGCTGACCCGCGCCGCCGGGCAGGAGCCGGGAAACCCGGTCGTGCGGGCGGCGCTCGATCGTGCGCGGCTGCCCGACTATCTCCCCGCCGAGGTCACCGACCCCCGTTCCGGCAAGCGCCTCGAGCGCTATTCGCCGCGCGAAGGTGATGGCTACATCTACGTGATCGACGTGGTGGGCACCTGCAACCTCCGCTGCCCCACCTGCCCGGTGGGCAACACCGAGCTACGCCCGCGCGGCTTCATGGACATGCCGCTGTTCGACCAGGTGCTTGAAAAGATCCGCCGCGAGTCGCCGTCGCCGTCGCCGGTGATCAACCTGTTCAACTGGGGCGAGCCGCTGCTGCATCCCAATCTCCCGGAGATGATCCGCAGGATCAAGGCGCTGGGCATGCGCGCCCACCTCTCCAGCAACCTCAACATCAAGCACGGCCTCGCCGAGGTGATCGCCGCCAACCCCGACGAGCTGAAGATCTCCATCTCCGGCTTCTCGCCCGAGACCTATTCCCGCACCCATGCCCGCGGGAACCTGGAGCTGGTGAAGGCCAACATGCGCGCCGTGCGGGCCGAGATCGACAAGTCCGGCGCCACGACCCGCGTCTGGGCCGGGCATCACATCTACAAGACCAACCAGCACGAAATGGCCCCGCTCAAGGCCATGTGCGACGAGCTGGGCTTCGGCTACAGCCCGATGGCCGCCTTCTACATGCCCCTGGAGCGGGTGCTCGAGAACCTGGAGGGCCGGGAAAATCCGCGCGACAACGGCATCGTCGCCGAGCTGCTGCGCACGCCGGGCGAGGCCCGCGCCGCCGCCGCGCTGGGGCGCAGCGACCGCTTCGACTGCGAGCTTCGGTTCAACCAGACGGTGATCAACCACGACGGCACGGTGGCGCTCTGCTGCACGGTCTACGAGGCGCAGAACATGCTGGGCGTATCGTTCCTGGACGAGGACTTCGCCGCCCTCGAGGCGCGCAAGTACGAGCACTCCTTCTGCGACCGCTGCATCGCCTCGGGCAGCCAGTATGTGCCGGCCGAGCTGGAGGTGATCACCGCGCATCTCCAGCCCGCCGCGGTGGTCGACCCGACCTAGCCCCGGCACCCATTGAGCTCCTCGCGCAGGCTGCTTTGGCCTGCCCGGTCTCCCGCGCCGTCAGCCGGCGCGCAGCGGCTTTAGGGCGCCTGCCCATTTTGCGATCTCGTCGAGCATCGCCTTCAGCGAGGGCTCCAGCACCTCCGGCGCCTTGAAGCGCTTCTGCTCGTCGATGTGGCCGAACACCATCGGCACGCCGACCCCTTCCGGGATGGTCATCACCTTCACCGTGGTGAGCAGCAGCTTCTCCATCTGCGCGGCGCGCGCGCCGGACAGCGGCCCGCCGTAGGTCACGATGCCGGCCACCTTGTAGTTCCACTCGTTGTACAGATAGTCGACCGCGTTCACGAAGCTCGGCGGGGCGAAGTAGTTGTACTCCGGCGACACGAAGACGAAGGCGTCGGCCGAGCCCACGCTCTTGCTCCAGGCCTTGGTGTGGGCGTGCTCGTAATCCTGGAACCGCGGATGCTTCGGCTCGTCGTAGATCGGCAGGTTGAACTCGGCGAGGTCCACCAGCTCCACCTCGAAGCCGCCATGCTCGAGGGCGCGCTCATAGACCCACTGGGCGATCGACGGGCCCACGCGGCCGGGCCGCGTCGAGGTGATGATCACGTTGAGCTTCAGCGGCATCACGATTCTCCTGATCCCCGACGGGACAGGCGGTTCTACTGCTAACGGGACGGCTTAAGCCACCGGCTCGGCCTGCCGCTCCACGACGAAGTCATCGGGGTTCGGCGCCAGGGTGGCGCGCCAGTAGTCGATCAGGCCGAAGGGCCAGTTCTGGCTCACCCGGCCGAAGGCGTTCTTGTACCAGCTGGTGACGTGCGGCGAGCCCCAGGCCCAGCCCTTGTTGGCCTCGTCCACGCGCACGTTGAAGGTGTCGTGGACCGCCTTCTTGACCTCCAGGGATGCAGCCCCCGTTTCGGCGAGCAATCGTAGGCAGCCCACGATGTAGCGGACCGCGCATTCGGAGAAGAAGATGATCGAGCCGTTGACCACGATGTTGGTGTTGGGCCCGTAGATGATGAAGAAGTTGGGGAAGTTCGGCACGGTGATGCCGAGGTAGGCCCGCGCGTCGCCCCCCCAGCTGTCGTGCAGGTCACGGCCGCCCTTGCCCTTCACCTTGTAGAACGACAGGAAGTTCGAGGCCTGGAAACCGGTGCCGTAGATCAGCACGTCGGCCTCGTATTCCACGCCGTCCGCGGCGACCACCCCCTTGGGCGTGATCTTGACGATCTTGTCGGTGACCAGCTGCACGTTGGGCCGCTTCAGCGCGCCCAGCCAGACGCCGTTGTCGAGCACCGCCCGCTTGCCGCCGATCGGATAGCCGGGGACCACTCGGCCCACCAGCTCCGGATGGTCGGCGACCTGGGCCTCGAGGTACTGGCTGACCATCTCGCGCAGGTCCGCGTTGGCCTGGCTGACCGCGCCCGGCGAGTTGTTCCAGGCCGGGTCGGACTTGACCATCGGCAGGAAGCCCTCGGTGGTCGTCCAGAACAGGAAGAAGCGGTACCACTTGTCATAGTAGGGCACCTTGTCGAGGAGCCACTTGAAGCCCTCCGGCACGTCGTCGTGGTAGTGCGCCACCGGCAGGCCCCAGGGCGGATTGCGCTGGAAGACGGTCAGCTGGGCGACCTCGGGCGCGATCTCCGGCACGAACTGGAAGGCCGAGGCGCCGGTGCCGATCACCGCCACCTTCTTGCCCGTCAGGTCGATGTCGTGGCGCCATTCCGAGGAGTGGAAGCTCCGGCCCTCGAAGCTGTCGCGGCCCTCGATGTCCGGATAGCGCGGCCGGTTGAGCTGGCCCACGGCGGAGACCACCGCATTGGCCTCGACCACCTCGCGGCCACCGTCCTTGGCCTTCAGCGTCACCCGCCAGACGTCCTTGGCCTCGTCCCAGACGCAGGCCTCGACCAGGGTCTCGAAGCGGATGTGCTTGCGAAGGCCGTACTTGTCGGCGATGCCCTTGAAATATTTCAGCAGCTCCGGCTGCGGCGAGAAGAACTGCGGCCAGGCGTGGTTGGGCTCGAAGGAGTAGCTGTACATGTGGTTCGAGTTGTCCACCCGGCAGCCCGGCTAGGTGTTCTCGAACCAGGTGCCGCCCACCTCGGGGTTCTTGTCGATGATCTCGAAACTCACCCCGGCCTGGCTGAGCCGGATGCCGGTGAGGATCCCGGACATGCCGGCGCCGATCACCAGCACCTTCAGCTTGCGGGCCGCGGCTTTGAGTTGCGGCTGGTCGAACTGCGGGTCCTTGGAGCTGCGGCCGACGATGGCCAGCTCGTCCATGGCGAAGTCGGCGTAGCCCTCGGGAATCTCGGCCCCGGCGACGAAGTCCATCATCTTGCGCACGGTGGCCGCGTCCGGGGCCGGCGGCAGCTGGCGGTCGCCGGCCAGGAATTCGACCAGCGCCGCCCGGGTCGCGGCGCGGATCTCGGCGTCTTTCTCGGGGCCGAGGCCGGTCTCGCCGCGCGACAGCGGCTGGTAGGCCGGCCGCCACTCGGGCTTCAGCCACGACGCGTCGCCGGTCACGTGCACCAGGGCGGCCAGCAGGGCCGGCAGGTGGGCCACGGCCAGGGCCTCGTCGAGCATGGCGACATCCGCGGGCATGGTGTTTCCTCAGGGTAGGTTATCGTTGTTTAGACGAGCATGCCTCGGCTCCGCGCGAAGCGGAAGGGGGACGCTACGTCAGCCCGGCTCGGCCTGGGCCTCTACGATGCGCGCCGCGACGGCCGGCGGGAGCCGGAGGCCGGAGGCGGCGACGTCTTCCTTCAGGTGGGCCAGACGGGTCGTGCCGATCACCGCGGCGGAGACGTCGGCGTTGGCCAGCACATAGGCGAGCGCCGCCTGCGAGCCGGTGATCCCGTCCAGCCTGTGGAGGAAGCCGAAGCGGGCCCCGGCCCTCACCTCCGCGCGGTGGCGCATAAGGCCGCGCGCAGCGTACCAGAGGTCCTGCGGGCCCTTCAGGCTGGCGACCTTCAGGCCGGTGTGGCCCATGGCCAGCGGCATGCCAGCCAGCACCCCCTTCCCGGCCGCCGCGGCCCGGGCGATCAGCGGCGCGCGCTCGGGGCGCAGGACGTTGTAGTCGATCATCACCGCGTCGATTCCACTCAGGCTGATGGCGTGATCGATGACCGCAGGGTCGAAGCTGTTGACCCCCACCGCGCGCACCAGGCCCTCCGCCTTCAGCCCAGCGAGCGCCGCCAGCAGCTCATCGGTCAGCTCGCCGACGGCCGGGCCGTGCAACTGCAGCAGCGACAGGCTCTCGAGGCCGAGATTCCGCAGGCTCCGCTCGGCGCTGGCGCGGATCGCCGCCGGCGAGAAGTCGCGGCCGACCCGGCCGCCGCCCGCAGGATAGGTGCCGGCCTTGGTGGCGACGGCCAGCTTGGCGACATCGCGTCCCTTCAACGCCCGGCCGAGCCGCGGCTCCGCCTCGCCGCCCGAATAGCTCGCGCCCGTGTCGAACAGGGTGACGCCCAGGTCGATCGCGGCATGCACCAGGCCCAGCGCCTCACGCTCGGCGAAGCCCGGCTTGCCCCAGAACCCGGCGCAGCCGAAGCCGATCTCGGAGACCGTCAGCCCCGTCGCGCCGAGCGGGCGATAGAGCATGGGCGCCTAGGGCGTCTTTTGGGCGTCGGCCAGGACGTAGTCCGGCTCGGCGGGCTGGCCCGGCAGCAGCAGGCGGCCGAACAGCAGTCGGATCACCACGAACGCGACGCCGGCGCCGCCGACCAGCCCCGCGTGCAGCAGCCAGAACTGCACCGGCGTCATCTTCTCGTACAGCGTGCCGAGGTAGCCGACGAGATTGTTCCCGGCCCAGAGGTGCAGGTAGTAGATGCCGATCACCAGGCCGGCCATCTGCTTCGGCGCGGCGCGCGAGAACAGCGCCAGGCCCACCGGCAACACGTTGGCGAAGCCGATGTCGTTGAGCAGGTGGAAGGCCAGCAGCCAATGGAAGCTGACCTTCTGGCCCGCCGGCGTCAGGGCCGAACCGGCCGCCAGGCAGGCCACCCCCACCGCGCCGAAGAAGCAGCCGATGGCGATCTTTCCGAGCTCGTCCGGCTCGGGGAAGCGCGTCTTCCAGACCCGCCAGAACACCACCATGCCGATCAGCGTGATGACCGAGACGATGGAGTCCACCGACAGCATCTGGCTGGTGAGGATACGGATGCCGAGGAAGTGCAGGTCGGCGTTCGCCTGCGCCCAGACCAGGTACGAATTGTAGATCTGGTTGTTGCCCACGATCGATAGGGCCAGCACCGGCAGCAGGCAGACCAGCAGGATCAGGGCGCCCCATTCACGGCCGCTCATCGGGGGCGCATCGACCTTCGCCGCCGCCCGGGCCACGGCGCCGCGCGGCGGATCGGGCGGCAGATGCTTGCGGCCCGCGAGATAGATCATCAGCGCGATCACCATGGCGACGCCCGCGGCGCCGAAACCGAGGTGCCAAGCGATGCCCTGGCCGAGCCAGCCGGTGATCATCGGCCCGAAGATCACGCCGCCGTTGATGCCCAGGTAGAAGATCTGGAAGCCGTCGGCCCGGCGGGTGTCGCCGGCCGCGTAGAGCGCACCGACCTGGGTGGCGATATTGCCCTTCAGGCAGCCGGCGCCGATCATCAGGCAGACCAGGGCCAGCAGGAAGGAAGCATCGAAGGCCATCAGGAAGTGGCCGAGCGCCATGACGCTGGCCCCGACGATGATCGTGCCCGTGCGGCCGACCCGGTCAGCGATCACGCCGCCGATCAGCGGCGTCAGGTAGACGGTGCTGGAGTAGACGGCGTAGATCGCCGAGGCGAGCTGGGTGTTGCTGAAATGGGCGCCCCCGCCGTAGATCCGCTCCAGGATCGGCCGCACGACGCTGAGGCCCGCCACGTGCTCCACGTGCCCCGGCGTCAGCAGCTGGCCGGTCATGTAGAGCACCAGGAGCGCGATCATCCCGTAGTAGGAGAAGCGCTCGAAGCCCTCGGTGATGGAGAGGAAAGCCAGGCCCTTCGGATGGCCGAGGAAGGACCGATCCGCGTGCATCGCGGATTCCCGCACCGAGATCGCCGTCATTCGAATCCTCCACTCCCGCCCGCACTTAAGCCCGAAACCTCAGCCGAGCGGAAGAGTGGTGGGCGGCGAGGGTTTCGAACCCCCGACCCCCTCGGTGTAAACGAGGTGCTCTGACCAGCTGAGCTAGCCGCCCTTGCAGCCGGCTTCTAGACGAAGTGGAAGGCCGACAGAACCACCCAGAGCCCGATCAGGGCGAACATGATCGCCGCGGCGATCCGCACATAGCGCAGCGGGACGATCTTGGTGGCGGCTTCGCCCAGGAACACCGCCGGCACGTCGGCCAGCATCATGCCGATGGTGGTGCCGACCGCCACCATGGCGATCTGGTGATAGCGCGCGGCGAGCAGCGAGGTGGCGATCTGGGTCTTGTCGCCGATCTCCACCAGGAAGAACGAGACCAGGGTGGTGAGGAACACCCCGCCCTGGGTCCGGGTGGCGGCGTCGTCGTCGACCTTGTCGGGGATCAGCGCCCAGCCGGCCATGGCGATGAACGCCGCGCCCACCGCCAGCCGAAAGCCGGTCCCGGTGAGGAAGTCGGCCACCAGGTAGCCGAGGGTGGCGGCCAGCGTGTGGTTGAGGATGGTGGCGCCCAGGATGCCGAGGATGATCGGCACGGGTTTGCGGAACCGCGCCGCCAGCACGATGGCCAGCAGCTGGGTCTTGTCGCCGATCTCGCCAATGGCGACGACGGCGGCGGAGGTAAGCAGGGGTTCGAAGGTCACGGGCGGGTCACTTCAGGCCGGGCGTTGAACACGACGACGCGACGCCCTCCGCCGGCCAGGGGTCGGAGGTCCGCATCGTCGGTCTCGCCAAGCGGATCGATGGTCGATCCGGCGTCCGCGCCACGCCCCGGAGCGATCGAAAGACGATCCGGCGCAAGTATGTTGACGCGGACTTCGCTGGAGGTGCGAACGGCTACTCCCCGAAGACGCCGGCCTTCTAGCCGAAGCCGGGCGAAAGCCACAACGAAAAAGGCGGCCTCGCGCGCCGCCCTCTCGTCATTCCGTCCGAGGGCTGCGCCTCAGCGGTTGAGCACGCTCTTCAGCGCGTCGCCCGCGCGGAAGCGGCAGGTGGCCGAAGCCGGACGCTTGACGGTCTCGCCGGTGCGCGGATTGCGCGCGGTGCCGGCCGGCCGCTTGACGGGCACGAAGGAGCCGAAGCCCACCAGCCGGACTTCCTTGCCGGCCCTCAGCGATCCGGAGACCGAGGTGATGAAGGCATCCAGCGCCTGCTTCGCCTGGGCCTTGTTGAGGCCCGCCTTGTCGGCGATGGCGGTGACCAGTTCGGCCTTGGTCATGCGTTTTCTCCCAGCCCATTTTTGTTTCTTGTTGGCGCGAGCCGGGTCGCTTCGGCGCGCGCCCCCGTTCGCCCGGATTGATTTAAGGCCCGGAGAAGCGCCGCCGTCAAACGAGAGCGGCGCGGGAATGCTCCCGCGCCGCGCCGCTGTCACAAGATTTGATCGGATTTAACCGACCCTGGCTGTCGCCCTAGTGGGTCACCAGGCCCCCGACATCGACGTCGGGCTCCTCCGCCACCGTCACCGGCGCATGGTCGGCCTCGTTCCACTCGATCGGCACCGGCTGGCGGGTGAGCGCCTGCTTGAGCACCTCGTCCATGGTCGAGACCGGGATGATCTCCAGGGCCGACAGGACGTTGTCGGGGATGTCGGCCAGGTCCTTCTCGTTCTCCTCCGGGATCAGCACCGTCTTCACGCCTGAACGCAGCGCGGAGAGCAGCTTCTCCTTCAGGCCGCCGATGGCCGTGACGCGGCCCCGCAGGGTCACCTCGCCGGTCATCGCCATGTCGGCCCGGATCGGGATGCCGGTCAGCACCGAGACGATGGCCGTGGCCATGGCCGCGCCGGCGGACGGACCGTCCTTGGGCGTGGCCCCGTCGGGCACGTGGATGTGCACGTCGGTCTTCTCGAACATCGGCGGCTCGAGGCCGAACCGGGTCGCCCGGCTGCGGACGTAGGAGTTCGCCGCCGAGATGGATTCCTTCATCACGTCCTTCAGGTTGCCGGTGACGGTCATGCGGCCCTTGCCGGGCATCTTGACCGCTTCGATGGTCAGGATGTCGCCGCCGAACTCGGTGTAGGCCAGCCCGGTGATGATCCCGACCTGGTCTTCCTTGTCCGTCTCGCCGTAGCGGTACTTCTTGACCCCGGCGTACTTGCCGAGCCGCTCGTCGTCGATGGTGATCGACGGCACGCTGTCACGCGTCAGGTCGCGGACCGTCTTGCGCGCCAGGTTGCCCAGCTCCCGCTCGAGCGAGCGGACGCCGGCCTCGCGGGTGTAGTAGCGGATCAGGTCGCGGATCGCCTGGTCGGGCACCACGAACTCTTCCGCCGTCAGGCCGTGATCCTT